>JBDLJL010000222.1:0-7237 GCA_039714415.1 Bacteroidota bacterium | reverse complement strand
GATTCTGATTTGGAACACGAAAATTATGAGCATTATATGCTTGATGTTTCTGATGAGAAAGGTGTGAGAAAGATGGTAGGTGCTACATCCAAAAAATATGGAACAATTGACTATTTGATTAATAATGCAGGGATTGCATCAATGAATCACAGTTTTTTAACACCATTAAGTATTGTTGAAAAAATGTTTAGGACTAATGTGTTCGGAACATTTCTTTTTACTCGTGAAGTTGGGAAAATAATGTCAAAGAAAAAATTTGGAAGGATAGTTAACATGACCACATTTGCTGTTCCATTCAAACTAGAAGGTGAAGCTGTTTATGCTGCATCCAAAGCTGCGGTTACTGTTATGGCTGAGGCACTTGCACGTGAATATGCAGATTACGGAATTACAGTAAATACGGTTGCTCCACCAGCTGTTCAAACTGATTTGATAAAGAATGTGAAAAAAGACAAACTTGATAAATTATTAATGCGTCAGGCAATTCATCGTTACGGACATGCAAAAGATGTTGCTAATACAATTGATTTCTTTTTAAAAGATGAAAGCGATTTAGTTACAGGTCAAACAGTTTATTTGGGAGGTATATAAATGCATATTGATTTTATAATACAAAGATTTAAAGAAAGTGCGAATAATGAAGCCATAATCTGGAATGATTCAGTATATGATTATCAGCATTTGATTGATAGATATGGGTTTTGGCTGGATTTTTTAAAAGAAAACATAAAAGTTGGTTCTGTTGTAGCTGTTCGTGCAGATTACAATCCTGACTCAATAAGCTTAATGCTTGCATTAATTGAGAATGGGAATGTATTCGTTCCATTTAGTTTTGCGAACAAAGATATTGATGAAAAAATTGAAAGTGCAGAAGTTGAATATTATATAAAATTTAATAAAAAGGGTGATTTTGAGTTTATAGAAACAGGTATTCATGCAACTCATGAGCTGATTAATGAATTACGCCTCCGAAAAAACCCGGGTGTTATCGTATTTTCATCTGGTTCAACAGGTAAACCAAAAGCTGCATTGCACGATTATACTTATCTTTTAAATAAATTCAGGTCAAAAAGGGCCACTTTACGGACTATTACATTTTTGTTGTTTGACCATTGGGGTGGAATAAATACTCTGCTCTACATTTTGTCAAATACTGGTGTTATTGGTGTTCCTTTTATACGTTCTGCCGAAGAAGTATGCGAATTTATCGAAAAGTATAATATTGAATTGCTACCTACAACACCTACTTTTATTAATTTAATATTGATAAGCAAAGCTTATATTAAATTTGATATTTCATCATTACAAGTAATGAGTTATGGGACAGAAATGATGCCTGAGAGTACCCTGAAAACTTTTAGCTCTTTATTTCCTAAAATAACCTTAAAGCAAACTTATGGATTAACCGAGCTTGGTGTAATGCGCACAAAATCAGAAAGTAATGACTCGCTGTGGGTAAAGGTTGGGGGTGAAGATTATCATACAAAAGTAGTTGATAATATATTATTTATAAAGGCAAAAACTTCTATTCTCGGTTATTTAAATGCAGCTTCACCTTTTGATGATGAAGGTTGGTATGATACAGGCGATCGTGTTGAACAGAAAGGTGAATATATTCGTTTTCTGGGAAGAGAAAGTGATATAATAAATGTTGGCGGACAAAAAGTTTTCCCAGCAGAAGTTGAGTCGGTTTTAATGCAAATTGAAAATATTAGTGAAGCTTCTGTATATGGTACATCAAATCCAATTATGGGAAATGTTGTAGCTGCAAAAATTATAATAGAGAACGAAGAACCATTAAGCAAATTGAAAAATAAGATTCGAAAATTTTGTAAAGATAAGCTTGAGAGTTATAAAATACCGGTACATGTTGAAATTGTTGAAGAAACCACGGTTTCAGAAAGGTTTAAGAAGGTAAGAAATTAGTATATATGTTAAAACAAAAATTCGTATTAAGTTACGGTTCAAAAATGTTTGCGCAATTTGTTACGATTGCAGCAAGTATTGTTGTGGCACGTGTAGCAGGACCTACGGTAATGGGAACTATTGCCTATGCATTGGCTTATGTGAAAATGCTTGGCTTTATTGCTGATTTGGGACTGGGAACTGCACACATAAAATTAATCTCAGAAGGTAGAGATGAAGGAAAGTGTAATACTACTTTTTCGGTATTAAAAGCAGGAGCTTCGGTTTTGTTTATTTTTGTTTTTTTCTCAATGTTCCTATTTCAGAAATATTATTCAAAAGATGGTTTTGAAAGTCAGATTCATGAATATGTTATTTATATTTTGTTGGCAATGATGATGATCCAGAGTGTTCTAACTATACCAATCACTACATTTGCTGCAAAAATTGAACAGGCAAAACAAGATATCCCATATTTGATAAGAAGTATTTTGTTTCAGTTAGCTAGAATTGTAATCGTTTTATTAGGCGGAAAGGCAATTTCTTTGGCTTTTGGTAATCTTGCTGCTTCAGTTATAATTGTGCCTGTTTATTTGTATTTATTTAAGAATTATCCATTTTCTAAGTTTGATAAAAGTTTAGCTAAAGAGTATATTAAGATAGCTGCTCCCATTTTAATTCTTGGTGCGGCAACAACATTAACAAATACAATAGATAAAGTGCTATTGCAGTACTTTACAGATTCTGAGCAAGTTGGTTATTATACAGCAGGATTTAGAATTGGCGGATTTATATTGCTAATATCCAGTAGTATGAGTATGCTGTTTTTCCCTATGTTTTCACGCGCTGTTGCAAAAAGAGATTTCGATTACATAAAAGAAAAAATTAAAAAATTTGAGCGTTTTAGCTTTCTGTTTATTATGCCTATTGTAATTTTAATAGCTCTTTTTTCAAAAGATATTATTGTAATACTACTTGGCGAACAATATTTGCCTTCAGTTAATATTATGTCCGTAGTAACGCTTGCTCTTTTCCTTACCGTATTTAATACACCTTATGGAAATATATTAAACGGTTTTGGAAAATTTAGGCTAACAGCAAAGATATCAATTGTAAATTTATTTGTGTTTGTTGGTATTATCGTGCTTTTCCTAAATGAAAATATTATAAATTCTGGACCAATTGGTGTTGCTTGGAGTTTGCTTATTACTAATGTTTTGCTGGGAATAACTTATAGATATTTCGCTGTAAAAGATATTGATTCATTGGATAACTTTTTAGCTATTAAGTTTATTATTTATGGGATTATTAATTTTATCATAAGTTATTACATATTTACGGGGTTTTTTAGTGAGAATATATGGATTCGGTTAAGTTTTTTGCCAATATATTTAATATATACTTTTTTATCACTTCATATATTAAAATGGATGAACAGGGAAGATTGGTTTTCAGTTATCCGACTCTTTGATTTAAAAGCAATGAAAAAATATATTTCAGGTGAGATTAAAGGCGAAAAATAAAATAGGTTTAATAGTTCTATTATAGGTTAAGGGATAAGTAGTTGTAATTAGAAGAGGTATATAATAATCTGATGAAAGGTTCATTAGAATGTTTTCAGTATTTTCACAAATAAGATTGAAAATATTTTAATGATAAGTTACATCAAGCGAATTAAATAATTATAATATTTTCTGATGAATATAAAAGTAATAAATATTGTTAATCATCCTCCTGCTTATGATGGACACAGAGGCAGGCCTCGCCCGGAAATTAACTGGGATACACCAAATGGAAGCTGGGTTGGTATTTGGGGCTATGAATGGCATGATATAATTGGAAATAATGTACTTGCCCTTGCAGATGATATAGAGTACGAAGTTTGGCAACCTGATCAGCGAGCAGATAAAATTTACGAACATACCTTTAAATCGGGACTTGTACATAAACTCTTTCCAGCTGTTGACAAAAGGTTTATTCACGGTTTACATTCGCGTGAGGATATTTACTCAGAATTATTGATGATAGAGCTTGAACGAGAGGTTAATTCAAGACAACCTATAGTTATTCATGTTAATGCTGGTTTTAGGTATATTAATATTCCTATATTAAAAAAATATTATAAAAAAGTTCCAATTGTAGGTCAGTTTTTCACAAATAGTAGTAGTATATTTAATATTCAAAAAACCAAAAATCCAATAAAACTGCTTAACGCATATAAAAAGCAATGGGAGCTATTCAAATATTATAAAATGTTAAAATACATTATTCCAAGTGTGAGAGAGGGGACTGAATTTTTTGAGAGAAAATTTGGCACTAAAGTCTTTAACCGGGATTTTGCGAATTTTGGAAATAGTTTGGATGGTTGGACAATAAATTCCTCAAAAGAAGAAGTGAGAAAGAAACTAAACATTCCACCTGATAAATTTATATTTTTTTCCTCGTCAAGATTGGTGCCTGTCAAGCAGGTTGATAAACTAATTATAGCTCTTTCAAACCTGGATAGTGAAAATTTTAAATGTTATATTTCGGGTAGAGGAACTGAAGAGTATGAAGCTTATCTAAAAAAGATGTTAATTGATTATGGGTTGGAAAATAATGTGAAATTTATTGGTTATGTTGATTTTGCCATTTTAAAAGATTATTTTCAAGCAGCAGATTTGCTTGTGTCAACCTCTAAGCAGGATGCTGGTCCTGCAGCCCCCTTTCTGGCAGCTGCAATGGAAACTCCTGCTTTTTTGACAAATACAGGTATTGCGAGCGAGTTTTTTAAAGATAATGAAGTAGGTATCATTGTTCCAACTGATGATTATAAAGTATGGGTTTCTGAATTAAATAAAATGATGCAGGGAAAAAAAGTTACCATACCAAATAAAGAAAAACTGGTTGCGTTTGGCGATTGGGAGAAAGTTTCAAATTATTATTACAATATTTATAAAACGATATTAAAAAACTGAATTATGAAGGCAGTTATTTTAGCAGGCGGTCTTGGTTCAAGATTAAGGCCATTTACTCAAATCATACCAAAACCATTATTACCGATTGGTGAGAAATCTGTTTTGGAAGTTCAAATTGAGCATTTAAAAGAACACGGTTTCGACGAAATATTCCTGGCAACAAACTATAAATCTCAATACATTGAAAACTTTTTTGGTGATGGTAGTCAGTATGGTGTAAAACTTGAAATAAGTAAAGAAGAGAAACCGCTTGGAACAGTTGGGCCATTAACTTTGTTAAAAGAAAAGCTAACAGAACCGTTTTTGGTTATGAATGGTGATATCCTAACTGCAATGGATTATTCCAAACTTTACAATTTTGCATTAAAAAACACTTCTGATTTGATTGTATCTATAAAAATGTTCGTAACACCTTTTCGTTTCGGGAATATATTTTATGAAGGTGATTATGTGACGAAAATTGAAGAAAAGGCTGATATCGTTACAAAAATTCTGGCGGGTATTTATGTTATGAAACCTGGAATATTTGACTTGATACCTGAAGACGAATATTATGGAATGGATACATTAATTAATACCATGTTAGAGAAAAAACTACCGGTTGCTAAATATGAATTGTTTGAATATTGGTTGGATATTGGAATGGAAGAGGATTATAAAAAAGCACAGGAAATGTATGAGGAATATTTTTCTAAAACTGATAAATAAAATCTAAGATAATTATACGAGCCCCAATTATTGTAGTGATCCTTTTTATAGGTAATCCAGCAGTTATAGGACAGGTGTTAATAATAGAAAATAATAAAAATTAAACATATGAAACAAACCCTGAAATAAAATCGGGACAGGTTATGTTGAAAATAATTAATGCATTTTGGAATAATTATTTTTTATATGTGGTTTCATATGGTCTATAAAAACAATTAAAAATGAACATATGAAAAAAATACTAGTTAGTGGTGGTGCCGGGTATATTGGCAGTGTATTAGTACGGTTATTACTCAAATCAGGTTATAAAGTAAGGGTTATTGATAATTTGCGTTTTGGGGGCGAAGCGATTGTTGATTTGTTGAATAATCCTGATTTTGAGTTTATTAAAGGTGACACAAGGAATGATGACGATTTGACCAAAGCTGTTCAGGGTGTGGATTTTATTGCACATCTGGCTGCTATTGTTGGTGATCCGGCTTGTGCCAAAGAACCTGAGTTAGCCAGGGAAACAAATTTGGACGCATCAAAAAGGTTTTACCAAATAGCCAATGAAAATGGTGTTAAACGTTATGTATTTGCTTCTACCTGTAGTAATTATGGTAAAATGAAAGATGCAGACGCCTTTGTTAATGAGGAATCAGAATTAGCTCCTGTTTCACTTTATGCAGAAACAAAGGTTGCAACTGAACAATTTCTCTTGTCACAACCCAAGGGTAATGTTTGTAAACCTACAAGTTTACGTTTTTCCACTGTTTATGGTCTTTCACCAAGAATTAGGTTTGACCTCACTGTAAATGAATTTACAAAAGACCTTGCTATGGGCAAAGAGCTTGTGATTTTTGGAGAACAATTTTGGCGTCCTTACTGTCATGTACTTGATTTGGCCAGAGGTGTTCTAGCTGTTTTTGAAGCTGATGAATCAAAAGTCGCTTTCGATGTATTTAATGTTGGTGATACGGATGAAAATTATCAAAAGCAAATGATTGTTGCTGAAATAAAAAAGCAATTGCCGGATGCAAAGATAAAATATGTGGAAAAAAATGAAGACCCAAGAGATTACAGAGTTAATTTTGATAAAATTAGAAACAAATTAGGATATAAAATTACAAAAAGAGTACCGGATGGTGTAACCCAAATTATTAAAATTGTCAAAGATGGGTTTTTAAACAATCCTGATGATGCAAAATATAAAAATATCTAAATGGACTGTCTTAGACTGTTTTTATTAGGATGTTTTGGCAGTATGCAAATAATTATTTGAGTTTCTCTGTAAACAATCAAAAGTTTTATTTAATGGAAAAATTTGTAGATTTTGTTAGGTCTGTTTTCAAAACAGAAGAATTTATTCCTCTTCATGAACCAAGATTTTGGGGAAATGAAAAAAAATATGTGGCTGATTGTATTGATTCAACTTTTGTTTCAAGTGTAGGTAAATATGTTGATAAGTTTGAATTAATGGTTGCTGAATATACAGGTGCAAAATATGCAATAGCTACTGTTAATGGAACAGCAGCTTTACATATAGCTTTATTGTTAGATGGTGTTGAGGCTAATGATGAGGTTATAACCCAGTCTTTAACCTTTATTGCTACTGCAAATGCGATTAATTACTGTAACGCCCATCCTGTTTTTGTTGATGTGGACAAAGAAACCATGGGGATTTC
>JBDLJL010000221.1:0-7554 GCA_039714415.1 Bacteroidota bacterium | reverse complement strand
GTGTGAAGATGTGAGGATGTGAGAATGTGAAGATGTGAAAATGTGAAAATGAGGAAATGCTTTAATGCTACAATGACCAAATAAACATATAAACAAATGGAATAATGGTGATCTGGTGATTTGAAAAATGCACGAATAAACAAATGCAACAATGCTTAAATGATTCAATGATTCAATGATCAAATAAACAAATGACCAATGACAATTACCAGTTACTAATAAACGAATTACTATTTTTATGCAATACGATATAATAATAATAGGAGCCGGACTTGGCGGACTTACAGCCGGGGCAAAACTCGCTAAAGAAGGTAAAAAAATATTATTAATTGAACAGCACGACATACCGGGCGGGTGCGCTACAACATTTAAACGTAAAGACTTTGTTTTTGAAGTAGGCCTTCATGAAATGGACGGGTTTGATAACAAAGATATGAAAACAAAAATATTTCATGACCTGGGTATATTTGATAAGATAGAGTTTCTTAAAGTTCCTGAATTTTATCATTTTATCAATGACCGATATGAAATTACAATTCCTCATGACCCGGAAAAAGCAATTAAAGTATTAACTGACAATTTTCCTGAAGAAGAAACCGGTATAAAAGCTTATTTTGATCAAATTCTTAATGCCAGGAAAAAAGCAAAAGAATCGAAAGGAAAGCCTGAAATAACAATAGGTGAATTTCTTGATTCTATTATAAAAAACGATGACTTAAAGCTTGTCCTTCTGGGAAACCTGGGCTACTTGCATGACGATCCTTTTTCACTTTCGTTAAACTATTATTCAGCAGCACAAGGAAGTTATTTCCATAATGGAGGTAATTTTATTAAGGGGGGCTCTCAAAAACTTTCAAATTACCTCGCTAATTATATAACACAAAATGGAGGAAAAGTAATCCTTAAAAATATTGTTACTGATATTATTACTGAAAACAATAAAGCAGTAGGGGTAAAATATACAAAAAACGAAAAAAAATCTCAAGAAACTAATACAGCTTTTGCCAATGAAATAATTGCTAATGCTGCTATTCCAAATGTAGCAAATATGCTTTTACCAAAGGAATATGGTGAAAAATTACAACAAAAAATTGATAAATTTGAACCCGGGGCATCACTTTTAACCATATATCTCGGTTTTAAGAAAAAAGTAAAAGATTTAGGACACAAATATTATTCAATTTTTGTTTACGATGATTCAGTAAAAACACAAGCTGATATTAAAATAAATAATAAAGCTGATTTTAATAAACGTAATTTTACTTTTGTTGATTACAGCCAGGTTGATTCATCACTAACTACTGAAGAAAAAAGCGTTGGTGTTATCTGTTGTATCGATTATTATTCTGAATGGGACAATCTAAATAAAGAAGAATACAATGAGAAAAAAGAGGAAGTGGCTGAAATCTATATAAACAGGCTGGATAAACTAATTCCGGGAATTAAAGATCAAATTGAGTATTATGAAGTTGGAACCTCAAAAACGGTTGCTCGCTACACTTTAAACCCGCAAGGGGCTGTATATGGTTTCGCACAAACTCCTGAAAGAGTGAGGTTTGATAAAATTCAATCAATTGATAATTTACATTTTGCATCTGCATGGACAAAAATAGGAGGTGGTTTTTCAGGGGCTATTTATAGCGGTTATTTATGTGCATTAGATATTATAAGAAAAAGCAGAACATAAAAATTAATTAATCATCTGTAATATTTACCAATAGTTCCCTGTAAACATTAAATATTTTTGATTTTGATACAAACCCAATATATTTTCCTTTATCAATCACCGGTAAATTCCAGGCTTTGCTTTCATTAAACTTTTTCATCACTGCATCCATGCTGTCATCAAGGCGAATATATGCAGGTGGCAGAGACATTAAATTCTCAATTAAAGTTTTATGGTACATTTCAGTTTGGAACATAATTTCACGAATGTCATCCAGAAGTATTATTCCAACTAAAAAACTATCTTCATCTACCACCGGAAAGAGATTTCTTTTTGATTTAGCAACAGTTTTAACCAGTTCAGAAAGGTTATCATCAACATTTACAGGTAAAAAATCAGTTTCAAGAACAGATTTTAGTTTCATCATAGTTAACACAGCCTTATCTTTATGATGGGTAATTAAATGACCTTTCATTGCCAATTGTTGGGTAATAATTGAATTATCCCTGAAATATTTAACTGTTATATAAGAAATTGTACTGGTTAACATTAAGGGGACAATGAGTTCATAACCAAATGTTATTTCTACAATCAGGAAAAGGGCAGTTAACGGTGCATGTAAAACGCCGCTCAATACACCAGTCATACCAATCATTGTAAAATTAATTAATGATAGTTCTACTCCAAAATTCAATGAGTTTATGACTAACGCAAATAAATATCCTGTTAAAGCCCCTGTAAATAAAGAAGGTGCAAATATGCCACCAATTCCACCGGCACCAACGGTAAGTGCGGTAGCAATTACCTTCAAAAAAATCATGAGTAGAAATGCCAAAATAATAACAATTAGGTTTTCTGCATGCTCAGGATATAAAGTGAATTTGAAAACAGCGATGTGATTTTCGTTTAATAATTCTTTAATAGTTTCAAAACCCTCACCCCAGAGCATGGGGAAGACTAATAAAATTAAACCAAATATGATACTGCCTGTAATATAGCGATTAAAAGGTTTATTAATACTTTCAATTTTCTGTTCAACTAATAAATATGTATGTGTAAAATAATGAGCTACCAGACCACAGATTAATGCAAATATTATGTAAAAATGAATTTCAGAAACATGAAAAGAATCCTGAATCTGAAAATCAAATAACATACCTGCAGGGTAAAATATGGTAGTAACAATAGTTCCACTAACCGATGCCATTAAAAGTGGAATTAATGAAAAACGTGTTAAATCAAGCAATAAAACTTCCAGGGCAAAAACTACCCCGGCAATGGGAGTATTAAATATAGCAGAAATAGCACCTGAGGAACCACAAGCCAACAATAAAGTAACCGTTTTATAATTAAAATGAAATATCCTGCCTAAATTTGAGCCAATAGCTGCCCCTGATGATATAATGGGGGACTCCAAACCCACCGAACCACCAAAACCGGCTGTTAAAATACCACCCAGCATTGATGAGAACATTTTGTGCCGCCTCATTAGGCTGTTCTTTTTTGAAATGGCAAATAAAATAGATGATATATTATGTTTAACGGTATCGACAATTATGGTATACTTTAAAAGCAAGGTTAGTCCGATACCTACAGAAGGAATAACAAGCAAAAGAAAAATATTGATTTTTGAACTGCCAATTATATTGTTAACGACAAATTCTCTAAGGTAAAAAACAGAGACTTTTAAAGTTAAGGCTACAAAACCGGCAAATATTCCAATAATAATAGAAAGAAGGATAATAAAGGTACTTTCCTTCATATTCTTAACCCGCCAACGGTAAAGTTTTGTTAATAACCTGTTTATTTGCATCTTAAATCTAGTAATTAGTATATTGGTGTATTGGTCATTTCGTCAATGGTGGTCATTTGCTTCTCTGTCATTTGATTGTCGTTAGTCATTTCGCTTTACTTCGACCACGCTCAGTAGCCACGCTGTCAATGATTGTTATTTTCTTCCTATTGAATTTATATAATTATTAAAGTTTTATCCCTATGCTATTTATCTCATTTTCAAAAGTCCTAAATTCTTCCAACTTCATTTTTTTTTATATTTAATGTCTGATAATGACCCAATGACTAATGACCCAATGACAAATATACCAGTTTACTGATTAACAATTGCCACCGTATGAACAGCCACAATTCCCGCAGTTTCTGTTCTTAAACGGCTATCACCCAGGCTAATTTCTTCAAAGCCTTTACTTTTAGCCATTTCAACTTCTTCAAGGGTGAAATCACCTTCCGGACCAATTAAAATAATAATTTCTTCATTTTTGCTGATAACATTCTTAAGATAAGGTTTTGTAGTATCAAAACAATGGGCAATAAATTTTTTACCATGAAATTCCATACAAATCAAATCCTTAAATTTAACTAATTTAGCTAAGTTTGGTCGATAAGCCTGAATGGATTGTTTAATTGCAGAACTGATTCTTTTGTTTAACCTTTCTGGTTTAATAATTTTTCTTTCAGACTGTTCGCTAATTAAAGGAATAAATCCGTCAATACCAATTTCTGTAGATTTTTCAAGAAACCATTCAAAACGATCAATATTTTTTGTTGGTGCAATTGCTATGGTTAAATGATAATTTCGTTTTCCGTATTCTTTTTCGGTTTGATTTATTTTTACTTCACACCTTTTGGGATGATCATTGGTAATTTCTGCAAAATAAAATCCCCCTACTCCATCAATTAGTGTAATTTGGTCACCAATTTTTAATCGTAATACACGAATACAATGTTTTGATTCCTCCTCGTTTAAGGTGTATTTGTCTGTTTTGATATCCGATGTATAAAATATATGCATTTTCTATTAATTTTAAATTCTAAATTATAAATTATAAATTAATTTCGTGCATTTACGACTTAAATTAATAAAATCATGACAAAAATTGGACTTCTTTCAGATACACATTCACATATTGATGATAAAATTCTGGATTTCTTCAAAAATGTTGATGAAATATGGCATGCTGGTGATATAGGAAGTTGGGAAATTGTAGATAAATTAAAAGCAATAAAACCTTTTAAAGCGGTTTATGGTAATATTGACGGCCCGGAATTTAGACAGGAATTTAAACTAATGGAAAATTTTAGTTGTGAAAATATTCGGGTTCTTATGATTCACATAGGTGGTTATCCAGGGAGATATGAAAAAGGAATAAAAAAATTTCTGAAAGAAAACCCTATAAAATTATTTATTTCAGGACATTCGCATATTCTAAAAGTAATTTATGATAAAGAACTGGACATATTACATATAAACCCAGGGGCTGCTGGCATGTCCGGTATGCATAAAATACGCACAGCAATAAGGTTTAGTATTGACAAAGAAAAAATCAGCAATTTGGAAATTCTGGAACTTAAAAGATATCCGAAGAGATAAATGGTCATTAGTAATTAGTCCTTAGATCATTAAGTGGTCTTTTATAATCATTAAGTCGTCAAGTAAATGTAAACTTATCTTTTGTTTCTAAAAAAACTCTTTACCGTCAAAATTTAGTATCATATCGCTTTGCCCTAAACCAGTTAGATATTGCAGTAGTTTAACGAGCAATCAATTTAATAATATTTATAGCTTACCAATTAAAAACTGCAAAATAAATAAAATCATAATCTTTAATGAAAGTTAAATTATTGTGTACTCTAAAGAATTGTTTACTTTTGCGATCCGAAAAATTAGTCATTAGTTTATTAGTCATTATGTCATTGGTGATTTGATGATTTGAAATGTAATAAAATAAGCGAATCCTCAAATAAACAGATAAACAAATAGACGAATCATCAGATAAACAACGAATTACAGCGAAGCAAATAACCAGTATATAAGCCACTACAATTTTAGCAATATAACAATTTAGCAATAAAACAATATGATAACAGTTCAAAATCTTGCAATACAATTTGGTAAAAGGGTTCTTTTTCAGGATGTTAATATGAAGTTTACCGAAGGTAACTGCTATGGCATTATTGGTGCAAATGGTGCCGGAAAATCCACTTTCTTAAAAATGCTACATGGCGAACAAGATCCTGTAAGAGGCTCTGTTAGCTTTGGTAAAGATGAACGACTTTCGGTATTAAAACAGGACCACTCTGCTTATAATGATTTTACAGTACTTGATACTGTATTAATGGGGCATGAATTATTGTGGAAAATCAAAGATGAAAAAGATACACTTTATGCAAAACCAGACTTTTCTGATGCAGATGGTGTGAAAGCAGCCGAATTGGAAGATAAATTTGCTGAAATGGATGGTTGGAATGCCGAAAGCGATGCTGCAAACTTACTAAGTGGCTTAGGTATAAAAGAAGCGTTTCATACAAAGTTAATGCAAGAGCTTGACGGGAAAGAGAAAGTGAAAGTTTTGCTTGCACGTGCTTTATTTGGTAAACCAGATAACCTTCTATTGGATGAACCTACAAATGATTTGGATTTAGAAACAGTAAAATGGCTTGAAAATTATCTGTCAAACTTTGAAAATACCGTTTTAGTAGTTTCTCACGATAGACACTTTTTGGATTCAATTTGTACACATACAGTGGATATAGATTTTGGTAAGGTTCAATTATTTTCCGGAAATTACAGTTTTTGGTATCAATCAAGCCAGTTAGCCTTACGTCAGCAATCAGCACAGAATAAAAAAGCCGAAGAAAAGAAAAAAGAACTAAAAGAATTTATTGCGCGCTTTAGTGCCAATGTGGCTAAATCAAAACAAACAACCAGCCGGAAAAAAATGCTGGAAAAATTGAATATTGAAGAAATTAAGCCTTCTACAAGAAAATACCCCGGTATTATTTTTACACCAGAAAGAAAACCCGGTAACAATATTTTAGAAGTGAAAAATTTGAGCAAAAGTATTGATGGGGAAACTTTGTTTAAAGATTTAACTTTTACTATTGAAAAAGACGATAAAATTGTTTTTCTTTCAAGGGATACACGGGCAATGACCGCTCTTTTTAAAATTCTTTATGGAGAAGATGAAGCTGATAGCGGAACCTTTAGCTGGGGGCAAACAATTACCACAGCCTATCTCCCACTTGAAAATGAAAGCTATTTTGAAAAAGATATCAAGTTAGTAGATTGGCTGGCTCAATATTCGTCAGATACTCATGAGCAATTTTTACGTGGTTATCTTGGTAAAATGCTTTTTTCTGGTGAGGAAATATATAAAAAGGCCAATGTTTTGTCAGGTGGTGAAAAAATGCGCTGCATGATTTCTAAAATGATGCTTAAAAATGCCAATGTAATGATACTTGATACTCCTACAAATCACCTTGATTTGGAATCGATACAAGCTTTCAATAATACCTTAACAAATTTTAAAGGTAATATTTTAATGTCTTCTCATGACCATGAATTTATCCACACCGTTTGTAATCGTGTTATTGAATTAACTCCCAACGGAAATATTGATAAACAAATGAGTTATGATGATTATGTAATGAGTGAAAAAATTGCTGAACAGAAAGAGAAACTTTATAGTAATTAACAGGGTAACTGGTAATTTGAACAGACACTATCCTAAAAAGTGTGTAAAGCTGATTTTCGAATCAGCTTTTTTTATGGTTTGATTCTGTCATCAAATATTGTCATTAAATTCCCCCTTCTTCTTCTTCCTCTTCTTCTAGAAGTTCTTCCTCCTCCAACAATTCTTCTTCCGTTTCTTCAACTTCTTCTTCTGTTTCTTCTTCTGTTTCTTCTTTCTTTTTCGTTTTTTTCTTTAAGTCTTCTTTCTTTAATTCTTCTTTTGTTGCTTCTTTCTTCTTTTCAGCCTCTTTTTTTAATTCTTCTTTTGTTTTTTCTTCCTTCTTTATCTCTTCTTTAGTTTCTTCACCTATTTCTTCAACTTCTTCTTCTAAAAGCTCCTCTTCTGTCTCTTTAAGGT
>JBDLJL010000220.1:0-7586 GCA_039714415.1 Bacteroidota bacterium | reverse complement strand
AGCCTGTAATGTTCTGAAAATCAAGAGTCAGAAGTTCTGAAATTGAAGTAACACTAATTTCTACTGCATCTTATAAACCATTGCATTCACATTCATTCCGGCACCAACTGAAGCAAAAACAAAATGGTCGTCTTTTACTAAAGAATGATCTTTTAGCTCCCCTTTCATAATAAGGTCAAATAAGATTGGCAAAGTGGCTATTGAGTTATTACCCAACTTAGCAATGGTCATAGGCATAATATTCTCAGGAATATCCTTAACATGATACAACTTAAAAAGCCTTTTCAGCATGGCTTCATCCATTTTTTCGTTTGCCTGATGAATTAATATTTTTTTCACTTTAGAAAAATCCAGGCTAATTTTATCAATGGTATCTTTTATTAGTTGAGGGACATTAGTTAATGCATACTCATATAGTTTCCTACCTTGCATTTTAATAAGCATTTCTTTTCTATCCTTATCAGGGTTATTTGAAGGCCCATTCCATAATAAATAAGCATGATCTAAAGTATCGGTCCTGGTTTTATGCGATAAAATACCAATAGGCTCATCACTTTCAGAGGCTTCTAATATTACCGCTCCTGCCCCATCTGAATAAATCATCCCATCACGGTCATGTGGATCTGCCACACGAGATAAAGTTTCAGCACCTATAACCAATATTCTTTTTGCATCACCAGATTTTATATAATAATCGGCCTGTATCATTGCCTGTAACCACCCGGGGCATCCAAAAGGAAGGTCATAAGCTACTGTATATGGATTCTTAATTTGAAGTTTATGTTTTACCCTTGAAGCAATGCTGGGCATAAAATCGGCTTGCCTGTTATCATTTTTAACATCCCCAAAATTATGGGCTACAATAATATAATCAAGTTTTTCTTTATCTATTCCTGATGAATCCAGCGCATCTTTGGCCGCAAAAAAACCAATATCCGAGGTAACCAAATCATCCGACACATATCTTCTTTCTTCTATGCCGGTAATTTGACGAAATTTTTCAATAATTTCTTCATTAGTTTTATCAATTTTCTTACCGTCAGTATCATAAAACTCAGTATCACAAAAATCAGCATTCTTTTTTACTACCTTAGGAATATATCTCCCACTACCTTTAATTATCGAGTATATTGACTTTTTTTCCATATGTCCATTTTTTAAGAAGGCACTAAATTAAATTTATTTTCATTAGAACCTGCAATTAATTTTGATAAAAAAACATGGATTATTGCTTTTCTTCAAATAATTACCAAATGTTAAATAAATTTAATATAAGCATCTGTTATAAACTATAATTCTTTAATAAGAGGAAAAAACACTTCCTTTGCAGACTTCAACTAACTAATTTTATCATGAAAGAGAATACCAATTCACCAACATTCCATATTCCTGTAATGGGCATTGGCTATACAATTGACACTCCTGTAAAAGTAGCTCAATATGGTATTTCATCGGCAATTTCACTTGTTGATGATAAGTTAATGGAAAAACTCAGGAAGTTTTATAGTAAAGAATTAGATATTCCTTTCCAGGAAATTAGTGAACGTATTGAAGATTTCCGTGCCAAAAGGATTACCGCATATCTTAACATGATAAATGAAATTGTTACGGATAAATTTGAAGAACTAAAAGATTCATTTCAGAAAAAAAGTGGCGAAATTGAGAAATATATGGATATGCTGCCAGATTTTGCTGAAATTAAACAAAAATTTATTGAATGTAGAAAAAATGATAATATCAAAGATATTCAACAATGGATAAAAAATAATCTATCCATTGGGAGTATTGATGTAAATATCATGACCAAACTGGATAAAGAAAATTTTAAAAAAGGCGAAAAATTACCCTCAGAATATAATGATGCACATGCCGCATTAAGAGGTTTTGCTAACAGTAAACTTCATTCATCGGTTATATTATCTGCCGGAATGAACCCAAGGCTTTACAGTTATATTGAAAAATTTAAGGATTTTTATCCTGATAAAGAAGGTAAGCTCAATAAAAAAATAATTATTAAAGTTAGCGATTATAGATCAGCACTGATACAAGGTAAGTTTTTTGCAAAAAAAGGCCTTTGGGTATCGGAATTCAGAATAGAGTCCGGATTAAATTGTGGTGGACATGCTTTTGCTACCAATGGCTTTTTAATGGGGCCAATACTTGAGGAATTTAAAAATGAAAGGGAAAACCTTATTCAAAGCATCCATGAAATTTATACAACGGTACTTAAAGAAAAAGGATTAAATGTACCCAAAGAAATCCTTGAAGTAAAAATTACAGCCCAGGGTGGTGTTGGTACATCAGAGGAACATGATTTTTTACTTGAGCAATATAATGTTGATTCGGTTGGCTGGGGAACACCATTTTTACTTGTTCCGGAAGTAGTGAACATGGATGATAAAACAGAAAAAATACTTAAAGATGCAAAAGAAGAAGATTTATATTTAAGTGACATATCACCTCTGGGCGTTCCATTCAATAGTGTAAGGGACAATACAAAAGATGTTGAAAAATTTAAAATGATAGAACAGGGTATCTATGGCAGCCCTTGTTCTAACAGATATTTATTATTTAACAGTGAATATACTGACAAGCCGGTTTGTACAGCTTCTCGGGCGTATCAAAAAAAATGTATTGAAAGTTTAGATAAAAAACATTTAAGTACAGAAGAATATAATAAAGCGCTTGAAAAAGTTACAGCAAAATCTTGTATTTGTGTTGGCTTAGGAACTTCTGCCCTGCTAGCTAATAAACTGGATACAGAAAAAGAAGGAGATGGTGTTTCTGTTTGCCCAAGTTCTACAATAGCTCATTTTTCCGAAACTTATTCTTTAAAAAATATGGCCGAACATATTTATGGGAAAATTAGTTTATTAAATCAATCTGACCGTAAAAATATGTTCGTAAAAGAACTTTCAATGTACGTTGATTATTTCAAAAACAAAGTTGGTGATATTAACATTCCTCTTGATGCAAAACAAAAGAAAAGCCTTGAATCGTTCAAAAGCAATTTAAATGAAGGGATTGAATATTACAAAGGCATGTTTTCTGGATTAAAGTCGAAACTTGATGGTGTAAAATCAAAAATAGTTAGCGATATTGAAAACCTGGAAAAAGAGTTAAACCATATAAAATTCCCCAAATTTTAAATAAATTTATTTAAAATAACGAAAAGTTTTGAGCCCACCTTCTTGTGAACGGTGGGCTTTTTCAATTTCCCAATTATATTAGATTTTCATAATCTTAACCGTTAGCAGAACAAGTATCAGATTATTTGGCTTTTACACTACAAGCATTTTTAGAGCAAACTTATTTACTTCATCCATATTAATTTTTGAAACAGTTTCTTTAAAGCCGGAAACTCTTTTGACAATAAGTTTTTCAAAAAAATGAAACCTAAAGAATAAATATTCAACCTGAATAATCATTTATTATCTTTATTCTGCATAACATCTTGACTTGTATCCAGAAAAGTCGTAACTTGATAATCACAAATTTCTACTGCCATTTCATTTAACCAACTAATGAGGGATTATTATGGCTAAACAAACAAAAAGCACTAAGCTTCTAAATTCTGCAACACTTGATAACTATATCCAAGAGGTAATTTCAGGTAAAAAAAGGTTTGAAAATGTTTTTCAATCTATAAGCAGGATGATTTTAGGTAATCAAAAAAACATAAACAAAATTATTGTGAATGGTCGTACTACCTACGATTTTGATATTTTCAGACAAGAAAAAAAACATATAATAGGAATGTTTGATGAAATTAACAGTTTTGTCTCTTTTGTTAAAGATGCAGCTGAAGGTGGTTCATCTGCAGAAATGGCATATGTTTTAATTGGCGAACCGGGCAATGGAAAAACCTTTTTTGTTGATTACTTAAGCCATTTATACAGGCAATTTATTTCCCAGCCTGAAAATATGAGATATACATTCAGTTTTAATCACTTAGATAAAATTGGTGGTTATGGAAAAATCAAGTCTGTTGAGTCCCAAACTTTTGAAGACCCGTTGATATTGGCGATGAACCTGTATGGGAAAATTGACGAAAACAAGGAGTACCTCTCTAAATTGGGAGCAAAACCTAAAATGGTTGATCAGTTTTATCAAAATTACAGACCACTGGGTGCCTGTTCTGATTATATTTTAGATCAGATCAAAACCCATTGTGATTATGACTATGAAAAGATAAAAGATTTTATCGAAATACGCCCTATTCCTTTAAGTGAATCAAGGGGAACTTTGACAGGTAAATATGCTGCAAAAGACAAGATTACATCTTCTGCCGTTGATTTATTGGGAGAAGAATCAATAACCCGCTTGTTGCATATTTCTGATACCTCAAACCCATACCGATTTGATTTAAGAAGGGGTGCATTAGCACGTGTGGCAGGTGGTGGAATTCATTTTGCTGATGAAATATTTAAAAACAAAAGGGATCTGGTTCAGGTATATCTTGGGGTGATCCAGAACAGAACCATTGAAATGGAAGGATTTAAGTGGCCTATTGATACTTTAATAGTAGCAACAAGTAACAATTCTGAGTTTGCACGATTTTTAGAAGAAAAGGAAGAAGCCCCAATAGTTGACCGGTGCCGTGTTACATACATGGCCCACAACACAAATTATCTGCTACAGCAGGATTTAACGAAATATGCCATCGGAAGCAGAGAAAAAACTACTTTTTCAGCAGAAAAGCTACATATTGACCCTAACTTAAATTATGCAGTTTCAGCAGCTGTTACTTTAAGCAGGATGCCTCATTCAGACAAGCTTACACCAATTGAAATGATGAAGCTATCAGCTGGCGAAGTAGCTGGTGAAAAAAGTATTAAAACATTAACTGAAGTGATTAATGAGTTGAATATGGCTCCGGATATCACCAAAAGGTTCGGACAAAAAGGGTTAGGGCATAGAAACTTAGGAAGAGCATTACAAATTTTGCTTGAACGTTCCGAAACTCAGGAAGGCAAATGCATGTATGCCGGTGATATATTTACAGCCCTCGAAAATGTTATTCTTGATTATGTTCATGAAACAAATGACAGAACTAAGTATCTGAAAGACTTAAAAATAGCCAAAGGTTTATACAGGAAGAAAGTGATGACCACTATTTTTAATGCATACATGGATGAACCTGATGCAATTGAAAAAGATGTTTTAAATTATGTAAATATGATTATCGGGGTTGATGCAAAAAACCTTGGATCAGACAAAATCTGGACTTATCGGGATCCCCAGACAAATAAATTGATTCCAATAAAAATTGACGAAACTTTTATAAATAGTGTAGAATCCAGGCTTGGGTTAAAAAATCAGGAACAAAAACAAAGTTTCAGGACAACCATTTCAAAAATATATGGCCAAAAAATGGTTCAGGATCCAGGCTATAATTTTATGGATAATAATGAATTAGTAAAAGCGGTTACGGATGTGCGATTAAAATCCGATGTTGCAGGTGCAGGAAGCCTGGTTGGAGCATTATCAAACCGGACAAATGAAGAAAATCAAAAACTTTTTAACAGGATGATTCAAACTATGACAAGTAAATTAGATTATTGTCATACTTGTGCTATTAAGACTATTGAGTATTTCTGTACGCAGGACGACACCAATTAGAGTTTGTCTATAAAGTCCAACTTCTTCGTTATGGACGGACAATTAGAGTGTGTCTATAATGTCAAGAAAAATCGCAGAGCGATGACATGTTGGTAACCCCCGATGTTAATCGAGGGGTGAATATCAGACAATTAACGGAATGCCGTAGACATGAAATATGAAAAGTTAGTAACTAGCAATTGATAATTATAAAAATAAATATCAAAAATCTTAAAACTAATTACCAATCAATGTTGTATAGTTAAGGCTGAAAGCCTTATAGCCAAAAGCACAGTGCAACGCCCTGTGCTACTTAGACAAACTAAAATTTAGCCATGTATGGGCGAAAGCTATGATACAAATAAACTTTAATTAAAAGACATTAAATCTATTTTTTTGAAATTTTGAATGACTGATTTACAAAAAATATTAAAAAAAATTTCTGATTCCAGCCTATCGGATGAACAAAAAAGAATTGTCCAAAATGAACTTGAACAGATAAGAAAGAATGAAAATAATTTCATTCCTGATGAAATATTTTTTGATAACATTTATTCTTTTGCTGACCCTGTAATTTTTCAAAGTTTAGAAATTTACCAAAGTGATTTTTCCGTAAATCTTCAAACATTAGATGAACTACTGGAACGTGACAGCCTTAGAGAAAAAGACGGATTTCACAGGAGGATCAGGTTAGGAAAATTTATCAAACCAGGAAAAGGGAATAAAGCCAAAGTTGTTGTGGTACCAACAACAACAGAACCCAAATTTTATCATGATGACTCAATAAGTGAAGAAGATGAACAAGACTCAACCGGGGGAAGTGGTGATGGAGAAGAAGGTGAAGTTATTGGTGAACAACAGGCAGAACCGGAGGAAAGTGAAGGACAGGGGCCCGGTCAGGGACAGGGTGGTGAGCATGATATTGGTACGGAAGCTTTTGATTTAGGCAAAGTATTAACAGAGCAGTTCGAATTGCCCAATTTAAAAGATAAAGGTAAAAAAAGATCCTTTACAAAATACACCTATGAACTAACGGATAAAAACCGTGGTTTTGGACAAATACTGGATAAAAAAGCAAGCCTTAAAAAAATTATACAAACTAATATACTGCTGGGTAATATTGCTGATAATACTGATTTTAATCCTGAGAATCTAATCATAGATCCTAAAGATGAAGTATATAGAATATTATCCAAAGAAAAAGATTTTGAGTCTCAGGCAATTGTATTTTTCCTGCGTGACTATTCCGGTTCCATGCAGGGAAAACCTACTGAAGCAGTTACAACTCAGCATTTATTAATTTACAGTTGGTTAATGTACCAATACCAGAGCAATGTAATTAGCCGGTTTATTTTACATGATTCTGAGGCTAAAGAAGTTTCGGATTTTCATTCTTATTTTACTTTACAAGTTGCAGGTGGCACACAAGTAGCACCTGCTTTTGAATTAGTCAACCAAATTGTAGAAAAAGAAAACCTGTCTGTAGATTACAATATTTATGTCTTTTATGGAACTGATGGTGATGACTGGGACAATAAAGGTGAGAAAATGATTCCGGCACTAACAGAAATGCTAACCTATGTAAACCGGATTGGAATAAGTATATCTAAAAACTCATGGTCAAAGGATAAAGATACTGTGGTGGAAAACTATTTAAACGAATCAGGTTTTTTAAAAGATAAACCGGAATTTATAAAAATGGATGCTTTTAATGCTGATAATGTTAGTGAAGAACGTTTAATACAGGGAATTAAGATTTTGGTGGGATAAAGCCAGTTGACTGTTAGCTATTGACTGTAAACAGTATAAAGCATGCAATAAACAATTGATAAATGGTGATTTGGTTATTTGGTTATTTGAAAAAAGTCATGATAAACAAATGATACACAGGGCAATCGGGTTTAAGAATTATAGAACGGTTTTATGATTTAGATTAAGACGTTTTGAAGTCCTATCGGACATTCAAAAGTCAGGAAAAGACTTCA
>JBDLJL010000219.1:0-7592 GCA_039714415.1 Bacteroidota bacterium | reverse complement strand
TCGGTTATAATTGAACCGAGTTTAGGGAGATTGGAGAACTTGGAAGTTGAGTTCCCGCATCCCAAAGGGATTATTAAGGTATCTTATATAAAATCAGGTAACAGAATAAAAGCTAAGGTTAAGCTTCCTAAAGATGTGAAGGGAGTATTTAAATGGAAAGGCAAATCTACTAAGCTTGTTGCTGGAGAGCAAAATATCTCATTATGAAAAATGCTCAAAATATAATAATACCATTATGGGATGCCGACATTCCAAATTATCGGGAAGCCGGGGAAGAAAATACTGAAATTTCCAGGGACGGGCTTGAAGTTTACACACTTATTTCTAAACCGGAAATATCTGTTTATCTGCCATCTAAAAGAAACGCCAACGGTCAGGCTGTTCTTATAATCCCTGGAGGCGGGTATGAGGCAGTTGTTCATGTTTGGGAAGGTGATGATGTTGCCAAATGGTTAAATTCTAACGGGATAGCAGCAATTGTCCTTAAATACCGCTTACCTCATGCTAAAAGTAATATAGAAAGGGATAAGTCCCCACTATTGGATGCAGCAAGGGCAATGAGGATTATTCGGGCAAATGCTGAAAAATGGCATATTAAAAAAGATAATATCGGGGTGATGGGATTTTCCGCAGGGGGGCATCTTGCTTCAACATTAGGGACTCATTTTAATAAAAGTGTCTTTGAAATTAAAGATAAAGATGATTCATTGAGTGCAAGACCAGATTTTATGATTTTGATTTACCCTGTAATTTCAATGAGTGCTGAATTTGCCCATGAAGGGTCAAGATATTTCTTTTTAGGGGAAAATCCCGACAAGGAGTTGATGGAATATTATTCTAATGAAAAGCATATTACCAAAGACACACCGCCCACTTTCCTGCTTCATTCTTCTGACGATGATGTTGTGCCAGTAGAGAACAGTATCGCATTTTATAAAGAATTGGTTAAGAATAATATAGATACGGAAATGCATATTTTTCAGCATGGGGAGCATGGATTTTCGTTAGCAAATGGTCAGGGAAGTGTGGAAGCATGGAAAGGATTATGTGTAAATTGGTTGAAAAACTTTAATAAATCAATAAATGGACTTTAATTATCAGACATGAAATTAAATACAATAAAAAAATATATTTGGGTACTGGCAATTTCAAGCTTTTTTATTGTCGGATGTAATCAGCACCAAACGCAATTTATAAGTCCCAATAATGAAAAAATTGAATATATGGGGCGCATTGGGAAAACAGACTCATTGGCAGTAATCTATTGGTCAGGTTCATCAATGACGGTCTCGTTTGAAGGAACATCTGTCAGTGCTGTTTTACAGGATGAAAAGGGTGCCAATTATTTCAACGTAATTATTGATAATGATAGTTTGAGGATTTTGAAACTTGATGCATTAAAAAAAACATATAGCCTTGCAGATAGTTTACATGATGGGAAGCACACCGTTCAACTTTTCAAGCGCACTGAATGGACTTCAGGGAAAACAAATTTTTACGGTTTTCAGGTTAATGGTGAGGTTTTAAACATCCCGCCAAAGGAAAAATGTATTGAATTTTATGGCAATTCCATTACCAGTGGATATGCTGTGGAAGATTATTCGGGTAATGATTCTCCTGATTCAACATTTACTAATAATTATAATAGTTATGCAGCAATGACTGTCCGCCATTTTTACGCCAACTACACTTGTATTTCGCGCAGCGGTATTGGGATAACTGTAAGCTGGTTTCCACAAATTATGCCGGATTTATATAATCGGCTCGACCCTGAAAATCAGCAAAGCAAATGGGATTTTAATAGGCAAACACCGGACATTGTGGTCGTCAATCTTTTCCAGAATGATTCCTGGTTAATAAACAGGCCTGAAAATGAGGAGTTTAAAAACAGGTTTGGAGAAAAACCGCCGGATAAAGAGATTATAATTAATGCATATAAGGGGTTTGTTAAGAATATTAGAAATAAATATATTGATGCACAAATTATTTGCATGCTGGGCAATATGGATATTACAAAAGAAGGGTCACCTTGGCCGGGATATGTTCAAACAGCTGTTGATTCTTTAAAGGATAAAAATATACACACTTTGTTTGTTCCTTACAAAAATACTCCGGGACATCCGAGGATTGAAGAACAACGGGTGTTAGCGGATAGTTTAATAAAATTTATTGAAAAGAAAACAGACTGGTGAAATCGAAATGCGAAGTCCTGAAAAAAATAATTTGCTAAACGAATAATATTATGAGAAGGGTAACATATATATTTATTATATCAGTATTTTCGTTAAATTTCAATTTGCATGCACAAAAATATGCAGCACTTACATTTGATGACGCTCCTGATTCGTCGTATACAGAAAAAATCCTGGATATTCTGAAAAAAGAAAATGTCAAAGCCACATTTTTTGTGCTTGGATATAAAACAAAAAGTCATCCGGAAATAATAAAACGGATAAATGACGAAGGGCATTTGATCGGAAATCACAGTACAGCACATAAAAACTTTTTGGAATACAAAGATTCCGTATCGTTGATGAATGATGTCCTTTTTGTTGATTCCGTTCTTTATGAAACAATAGGTAAAAAAACACGTTATTTTCGTCCACCTTATGGTGCTTTGAGAGTTGATCAAAAGCAACTGCTTCAAAATCACGGTTATGAGATCGCATTGTGGACACTTTCAACAAAAGACTGGGACGTTTTTAACATCACGAAAAATAGTATAGTTGATACTGTGAAAAAGTACCATCATAACAATGCGGTTATTTTATTACACTCTAAGAATGCATCAGGGAAAGTTGAGGACTATCCGTTTCGTGATAATACAATAGAAGCGCTTCCGGAAGTAATAAAATTCTTGAAAGAAAATAATTATGAATTGGTAACTCTTAATGAAATAAAACATGAAGCAGGGGTCGGTGGTGATGAAAAATCGCTTGAAAAAGGGCTTGCCAGCAGAAAGGATATTCTTTTTCACGGAGGGTTTGAAGAGGAATTTGGCAATATTTTTTGGGCAAGCAAATGGGGCGTTAAATGGGAAGCCCGTGCCGATAGCAGCAAAGTTGTGACAAACGGGTTTTCTGGCAAAAAATCATTAAGGACAGGTTTCAGGAAAGGCGGGGTTGGACCTTGGGAAACAGGCTTGTCGTTTCCTATTGTGTTCAGGGATATTCCGAAAATAAAAAAAGGTCATTATCAGGAAGTATATTTTCGCTATTACATAAAATTTGAAGAAGGTTTTGATTTTAGGAAAGGAGGAAAGCTCCCCGGATTAATGGGCGGTGGAGATTCATGGAACCGTTCAGGTGGAAACCAGCCGGTTGGAGATAATGGCTGGACGCTTAGGTTTATGTGGGTAAACAAAGGGAAATTGGTAGTATATGCCTACGTTCCAAAAAGTAAAAACGGCAAGTGGGGAGAAGCACTATGGGGACAAGCTATTGACTGCAATGTTAAAGCTCAACCCGGAAAATGGCACTGTATTGAACAATATGTAAATGTGGGAACACCAAATCGGGATGATGGTAAATTGAAAGTATGGATTGATGGGGAAGAGAAAATAAATATTGATGATATGCGTTTTTGGAATGTTGAAAATGATAAGGGTAAAATCGGTGGCATTTATTTTTCAACATTTCATGGCGGCAATACTTTGGAATGGGCTCCGCAAAACGATTCATTTATTCAGTTTGATGGTTTTGTTGTTGCAAAAAAAAGAGTTGGAATTTCTAATAATAAAAAGGATTAAATATGAAGTACGGCAATTTTAAAGACAAAGGAACAGAATATAATATAACTAATCCGCAACCACCCCGCGATTGGTTCAATATACTTTGGAATCCCACATATCTAGCAAGTGTAGGGCAAAATCTTAACGGATTTTCATTGTATCAAAACGAAGAAGGTGTACTTACCAACCTTTTTGGAAAACAAGACAACCGAAATGCCCCGCGTAACATATACATAAGGGATAATGAAACGGAAGAAGTCTGGTCTGCCGCACTAAAACCTACTAACGAAAAGCTGGAAGAATACAGCTGCCGTCATGGTTTAGGCTATACTGTTCTTGAAAGCAAAAAGAATGGCATTAAAGTATCAGTTCAGATATTTGTTCCCCGAAAAGAAGCTGCCGAGATTTGGTCTGTTACTATAACAAATGAATCAGGCAAAAAACGTGATTTGTCGATTTTTAGTGTAGCTGAAGTTGTTTTAGATGGTGTGAATCTTACTTATGGTTACAATTCAGCCGTTGACGGATATCATGACCAAAAAAAACAGAGATTGTTTTTTAGGAACAGGTCTAATAGTGTAATGAAAGAGAAATACAGAGCATTCACCTACACAGATGTTCCTTATGACCACTTTGATATCAGTAAGGAAATGTTCCTGGGGCACAATCTTAATTTCACCAATCCTGATGTAATTAAAAACGGAAAACTGAATGACAGCGATGCATCAACCGAATACATGGTGTCGGCACTTCAGCACAAGCTAAACCTTAATCCGGGCGACAATAAACGCATCAATTTTGTAATGGGCGTTGTTTATGACGAAGAAGACGCGGACAGGGTAACTGCACTTTTTGCAAACAGTTCACTAATTGACAAAGAACTTGGAACTATTAAGGAAGAAAACCACACCCGCCTCGGACTGTCAAAAATTGACACACCCGATGCCGATTTTAATAATCTTTTCAACATTTGGATGAAACATCAGCTGTACCTAATGGCTGATTGGGCAAGGTTTTATTTTAAAGGGTATCGCGACACGCTTCAGGATGCTGCCGGTATGTCTGTTTTAAATCCTGAAAGGGCTTTGGCAATGTTGGAAAAGGCGCTCCAAAATCAAAAAAGCAACGGTTTCTGCCCCAGGGCATTTAGGGTGCCTTCAATGGACGTAGCAGCTGCCGATAAACACTATTCCGATTCCCCTAGCTGGATAAGCCATGCAACGGAAGCAATACTTCGCGAAACCGGCGACCTTTCTATTCTTGACAGGGTAGTTGACTACTCTGACAACGGAAAAGCAACTATTTGGGAACACAACCTGAAAGCAATAGAGTTTCTTTGGAACGACAGGGGCGAACACGGTCTGGCGCTTATCAGGCATGGAGATTGGAACGATTTGATGGACAAGGTTGGTGCTAAAGGAAAAGGAGAAGGCGTTTGGATGAGTTTTGCTTTGGCAAGGGCACTAAAACTTGTAGGCAAAATTGCAGCCTGGAAAGGCGATAAGGAAATAGAAGAATTGTATGCCAAAAGATATAGTGAGATTAAAGAAAATATTGAAAAATATGGCTGGGATGAGGATCATTTTATATATGCAATTACTGATTCCGGTAACAAGGTCGGTGATAATGCTTCAGAAGAAGGACAGGTGTTTATAAACCCTCAATCGTGGGCAGTTCTTTCAGGCATAATCGATTCAGATAGATATAATACTATAATGAAAAAAGTAGAGCCACTGGTGGATACACCGGTTGGCCCGGTTCATAACTGGCCTCCGTTTACAAAGTACAACCCCGACATAGGAACTATTACAGGGATACCTCAGGGTAATTTTACCAACGGCAATGTATATTGTCATGCTGCTTCGTTTAAAATTGCGGCTGACTACATGGCCGGAAGAAGTGATAAGGCATTCGAAACATTTAAAAGCATTCTCCCATCTGAGGAGAAATCTGAACCTTATGCACAGGCCAATGGTTATGTAGGGCCAACAGCTTTACGGAAAAATAAAAATGTATCTGACGATCCGTGGAGAACTGGTACTATTGCGTGGAATATGTTGAATTGTTACGACAATCTTTTAGGCTTTAAACGAGACTTGAATGGTGTTACTATTGAGCCACAAATACCATCGCATTGGAATGAATTATCATATAAGAGAGCGTTCCGGGGAACCATATTCGAAGTCAAAATAAAACGCGGGGAAACTCAAAAGATATTTGTTGATGGTACTGAACAAAAAGTCAATTTCATTGAAGTACCCACAGGGGGATTAAATAAAGAAAATGTAATAATTGACATTACAATTTTAAAATAATTAATTTAAGTAAGATTTTATGAGTTCAGAAAATCAAAATATTGAAAAAGAAAAAA
Source organism: Bacteroidota bacterium (assembly GCA_039714415.1). Taxonomy (GTDB): domain Bacteria; phylum Bacteroidota; class Bacteroidia; order Bacteroidales; family NBLH01; genus NBLH01. The sequence continues at coordinate 1,491 of JBDLJL010000219.1, read as the reverse complement.
TATCAATTAAAGAAAAAATTGGTTTTGGTCTTGGAGATACTGCGTCAAATCTAGTTTGGCAAGTACTTATGATATTTCAACTGTATTTTTATACTGATATTTTTGGAATACCGGCAGCCGTTGTAGGAACAATGTTTTTGATTACCAAAATTTGGGATTCAATAAACGATCCTATAATGGGGATTATCGCTGACCGTACAAATACAAAGTGGGGTAAATTTCGCCCATATATTTTGTGGTTAGCATTGCCTTTTGCATTAGTAGGTGTATTAACCTTTACAACTCCCGATTTAAGTATGTCAGGAAAAATTATTTATGCTTATGTAACTTATACTCTTATGATGATGGTATATACTGCCATTAATATACCTTATTCTTCATTGATGGGCGTAATTTCAGCTAGTCCTAAACAGAGAGCTAGTTTTTCGCAGTATAGGTTTATGTTAGCTTTTTCCGGAGGATTATTGGTTCAAGCATTGACTTTACCTTTGGTAAATACTATAGGTACGGATAATACAGATGTCTTTGCAGCTGAATTAAATAACAATCAGATTGTTATTACTGAAAATGGGATTGGCTCAACTAAGTTAGTCATAGATGCTGATTTTGGAGAAGATAGCACTAAAACTGAAAAACGTACTGTTATTGTTTATAGAAAGGAACTTAAATCAGAAATAGATACAACTACTGAAATTTTATTTCTGGAAGAAGGGTTTAGTACATATACCATAAATCCAACAAAGTATTTTAAAGAGAATATATCATCTGCTAAATTAGATGTTTACGTTGTTAACGAAGCTAAAGGGTTTCAGGGAACGATGGTTGTTTTTGGTATTATGGCAATCATTATGTTCTTAACAACTTTTTATACCTCTAAAGAGAGAGTGGCACCTCCTAAAGAACAAAAAACAAATATAAAAGATGATTTTAAAGACTTGATAAGCAATGGTCCTTGGGTGTTGTTATTATTTGTAGGTGTTATAAGTTTAGCTTATATAGCAATTCGTTATGGTTCGATAATGTATTATTTCAAGTACTATATTGAAGATACATCATTGGCAAGTGCTTTTTTAGTTTCGGGAACAATAACAACAATTATCGCTATTTCATTCACAGAGAAACTTACTAATAAATTTGGTAAAAAGAAGGTCTTTATCGTTTCTCAATTAATAGCCGGAACTTTTACAGCAGCATTTTTCTTTATAGATAAATCTAATATTACAGCTTTATTCGCTCTTAATATAATAGTTAGTTTGGCATCAGGTCCACCAGCACCAATATTGTTTGCAATGTATACTGATACTGCAAGTTTTTCTGAATGGAAAAATAATAGGCGTGCTACAGGTTTAATTATGTCAGCATCTACCATGGCTCAAAAATTTGGGTTCACAATTGGTGCAGCTTTAGCAGGATATATATTGGCAATTTATGGATTTAAGGCAAATACTACTCAAACTCCTGATTCTGTAAAAGGTATTATTCTTATGATGA
>JBDLJL010000218.1:0-7605 GCA_039714415.1 Bacteroidota bacterium | reverse complement strand
AGGTCTTTCAGACGCTTTGAGGTCGACTTTGACCTTCAAGCGTCCATAGCCTTGAAGCGTCATTTCATGTTTGACTTGACACTAGATATTCAAAATATATTTTTCGTTCAAAGCACAAATTAGTGCGAATCCATTAAGTTAAAGTTCGTTATTTTTAAAGTGCTAAACTTTGATTAAATGATGTAGAAGTTGGCAGTAGGCAGTCTTCAGTAGGCAGTAGTTCTACAAAGACTGCCTACTGAAGACTGTGAACTGTTTACTTTTTAAAACAATAAAATAAAGAAAAATGTAAAAAAACATCAACTATACGGATAGGGACTAATTACCAATTACCAGTTATCAATTAGTGATGCTCTTCTTCACCCTCAAGTTTTTTCATTTTAAAGTGCTCACCTGTTTCTTTGATTGTTTTTTGATACCAACTTTCTCCATATCCCGGTTGCTTTATATTTGGGGTAACATATTTATAATTTTCAGGAACATTCTTAGGACTTTTTACGTTCCCATCCATATACTTAGTAAAAAGGTAGGTGTATAATTCCTGCCACTTCTTTAATGTATTGTTTCCTTGATTTACAGAATATTCCGTTAGTAAATCAATTGCTAGCTTCTTATTCTTTTTTAATAAGTCAGCTGCTGCCAGGTCCATAGCACTCGTATAGGCCACATACCTGTTTTCCAATTCTTTCTGAAGCTTTTCAATTTCAGGATGAATTGCATTATATCTTGTATAGGAAAGGTTAGAAACCTGGTTGAATACCCAAAAAGCAGCATCAGGCGAAAATTCCATCATGCTACCGTTCCCTACCGCAAAAGCTTTTGGTACCCTGGTAATACTGCTGTACATTGGTGTATATACTGTACTTGATGCATCGTCAACACCAAACCAAAGTATACCTCCAATTGGGTTAGGCAACCAGTTACGACTTTGAGCAACAAAAGAAAAACCTGTCTGCTGCGTGGTTATTGCACGTTCATTACAATACTCCATACTATCCACTTCCCATGTTAATGGTCGCCATCTATAAGGGTTGTTAAAGGGGCCCGCACCAATATCTTTTGTCATATCTAAAACGGTGCCTTCAAAATGGTCTCTCATTAAATCCATTACACCTTGTACCGTAACTTTTTTATCAGGTTTTATCCATAAGGGCATCACATTTTCAGCATTATCCCCAATAGCATAATCCTCGTATTTATCCATTTTACTGTTCACTTTCCTAAAACCTGCCCAAACTCTTGCTTCGCAAAAACGTAAAGCACCATAATCTAAAGGTGCATATGCATCAGTAAAACTAAAGTTTTTGTCCTTTTTACCTGTATAATAGCCTTTTCCCCTTGCAAAGGAAATAATATCTTCAGAATACAAACAATTGTCCGGGTCATTTAGTGGGAATTGTCTGATCCTTGCCTGGTTAGCATGTCCTGAAATATAACCGTCAGGAACTTTTCGGGCAACCCAAACTGCACCTTTATTATTTTTCCCTTTTCCTATCATTTCCATAATCCACGCTTCATTAGGATCGGCTATGGAAAATGATTCACCTGAACTATAATAACCGTATTCAGCAACTAAATCAGTCATTATTTTAATAGCTTCACGAGCTGTTTTTGACCTTTGCAGGGCAATATACATTAGGCTTCCATAATCAATAATTCCTTCAGGGTTTCTTAATTCTGACCTTCCACCATAAGTTGTTTCGCCTATTGCTACCTGAAATTCGTTCATGTTACCAACTACATTATACGTATGGGCGGCTTGTTTAATTTTTCCAAGGTATTTACCTGTGTCCCATTCATAAATATCCAACCAACTACCTTCTGGGTAATCTGTTGCTGGCCAGTAATATAACTCGCCAAATAAAACATGGGAGTCTGCTGCATAAGTAATCATGGTAGAACCATCAGCCGAAGCACCTTTTGTTATTATAAAATTGGTACAAGCATTAACTTCCCTTAAAGAAAAGAAAATCATTGCCGCACTCAACAGTAAATATAAAGAATTCTTTCTAATCATAATTTCTAAGATTTTAGTTTTGATTGTCGACAAAATTATAATTTAAACTGAGAATGGAAAACCATCACAGATGGATTTTATTAGAAAAAAAATGATTTTAGAAAGATAATAAAGGATGTTCAATTATTGTGAAAAATGATTTACCTTTATTTCACAATAAATGTTTTGTTATCTTGATTATTAATCATGACTAAAAAACCAAACCCTTTCTCAGATATTCGAGCAGCAAGCCGCTTAACTATCGATGGGATTAATGGTATTGTTGACATAGTAGAAGCAATGTATTACACAGTTACCCGTTTTGGTGGTCTGTTTGGCAGTTCTGAGAAAAAAAAGACAACGGGGGTTACAGGATTTGTTTTTAGAATTATCCGAAATGTATTAGGGCTTACGGGTATCGGAATAGATGCTTTGTTAGGCAAACTTAGCTTAATTATTGACGATAAGGAATCATTTCCTGCACGAGAAGCAGTATTATCTGCCTTAAATGGGGTGCTGGGTGATTATCTTGCAAAAAAGAAAAACCCGCTTGCCATTTCAATGAAATTTCGTAAAAATGGTAATGAAATATCTAATGAAGACCAAAAGTTGGATGAAAATATTCGTAAAGCAGGTGGAAAAATAGTTGTTATGGTACATGGTTCATGTATGAATGACCTGCAATGGAATAGAAAAGGTCACGACCATGGTACAGCTCTGGCAAATGACTTTGGATATTTTCCAATTTACCTTCATTACAATACCGGGTGTCACGTATCTTTAAATGGTAGGGAATTTGCAAATTTGCTTGAAACATTTATCAAAAAAATACCACAGTCAACAGAACTAATAATCATTGCCCACAGTATGGGTGGACTTGTTTCACGAAGTGCATGTTCTTACGGAAAACATTTAGAACATAAATGGTTGAATCAGTTGCGAAAAATCATATTTCTTGGAACACCACATCATGGCGCACCTCTAGAACAAGCAGGAAATTGGATTGATAATATATTGGAAATAAGTCCATACAGTAAACCGTTTTCCCGTTTAGGAAAAATTCGAAGTGCGGGAATTACAGACATGCGATACAGTAATTTGCTGGATGAAGACTGGCTGGGACGTGACCGTTTTGAGCTTTCAAAAGATCAGCGTATACCGATACCTTTACCTGAAAGTGTGCAATGCTATACAATTGCAGCAATTATAGGTGAAGAGCCAGGTATACTTATTAATAATGTTGTTGGTGATGGCCTGGTACCATTAAATAGTGCCTTAGGGCATCACAAAAATCCTGAAATACATCTTTTATTTCCAGAAACCCATCAATGGATTGGTAGAAATATGAAACATTTGGATTTATTAAATAATCCAGATGTATATGAAAAGATTAAAAAGTGGATTGTAACTTAAAACCTTTGTAAATTATAGTTTTGAATTTGCATTGATGTTAATTGTATTAAATCTGTTTTTTCTACTTTTTATCACCTATTTTAGTACCTTAATTTTAATACAATAGACATATTTTTCTGCCAAAAACTTGTTTTTAATTTTTTATTAAAGTATTTTTGATATTAAACAAGACAAATATCTTTGTAAGATATCAAGAATTACATACAAAAATTTGTTGTCCATCTCCCCCCCTATAAAGGGAAATACTACTGAAAGTTAATTTTGTTTTTTGGGCTAAAGTAAAACTGACTTTAAGAAGGATAGAGAACATATTAAAATCGATATCATTAGATTTTCTTTTTATTGGAATTATAATAAAAATAACTAATACTTCTATAAAATGAAACTTATTTTATTAACTATTGGTATGATGCTGATGGCATTAAATATGAAGGGTCAAGAAGGTTTTATTATAAATCATCTTAATACAGATTTATCACAAATTCCCGAGAATTGGATTGATTCTGCAAAGCAGAAATTGAAAATCAAATATTTTCGTCGTTCTCATGGCAGTCATATTGATGTTGGAGGAATGGCTGCATTAAGGCGGTTTTCTACCGAATATTCAAACCTGTATAACTATTCAAAAAGTCCTGCTGATGGTTCATTGTTGTTTGATTATCAATGGTATAGTCTTGATTTTGAGAATGAGGTTTGGGATAGTATTACAAGGGTTTATTTGGATGCCCCTGAAAATGCTGAAATAAATGTGATTATGTGGGCTTGGAGTAGCTACCTATATTTAGTAGATGTTGATAAGTATTTGCAGGATATGGAGGTTTTGATTTCGGAATATGGACCAGAAGGCACAAAAATAAGAAATGGTGACAGAAGTACTCCGGTTATTTTTATTTTTCAAACGGCTTGTGGTCAGAGATCCATTGATCGAAATGAGCCGGTTTATATAAATAATCAAAAAATCAGGGAACATTGTTTGAATTACAACCGAATTTTATATGATTTTAATGATTTGGAATGTTATGACCCTGATGGGAATTATTATGGTGATGGCATGCTGGATGGTAGCTATACTGATATAAGGTTGTTGAATGATGATTTAGCATATTATTCTGATTCAACAGATGTTTCTGTTTGGGATGGTGGTGGAAATTGGGGTATAGAATGGATGGGGCGGAATTCTGAATCAGAATTAGCACTATTGGCCGCTGATGATATTTGTACTGTTTGTGAACATTCTGACCAGAGAGAAAGTGATGACCAAGATAACTCTCGCTTGCATTGTGTTTTAAAGGGCAGGGCAGCATGGTGGCTTTGGGCAAAATTAGCAGGTTGGCATGATGATTCTTTATATGTTCATTTAGATAATACACTATGTGAAGATAATTTGAATACCAGCCCAATTACATTTACTCTGGTTGGTGAAAGTTTTGCTGATGAACTTATTGAAATATCAAATATTCAATTAAATAATGCTCCCACAGGCTTAAGTATTGAAAGCATTAATTATGTAAATGAAAAAAACATTGAAATAATTCTTGAATTTGATGGAACTGATTTTGATGAGGATTATAGTGATTTTAGTTTTACAATTAATGCAAGTGAATTACTTGGAGAAAATAATCTGACAAGTAACAAACTGATAATAAAAGCAATTGATGAAAACTATATTTACTGGACAGGTGAAGAAGATAATGATTGGAATAACGTAAGCAATTGGAAACCTTCTGTTTTACCCCTTTCAACAGACAGTGTGTATATCAGGAAAGAACTTATAAATTATCCACAAGATAATTCAGGTTATGATATCGATATTGCAAAAATGATTGTTGAAGAAGGTGCATATATTGTTATTCCTACTGAAACTAATTTAAGAATACGTTCAAACCTTACCCTGAAATCAAGCAGCCTAGGTGATGGAAATTTAGTGGATAATGGTAACTTAAGTGTGGACGGTTATACAGTTGTTGAACGATATTTAAAAGGAAAACAATTTCATTATGTTTCAAGTCCACTTACTGAATGTTCGCATACCATCTATTCTGAATTACCTCAAGGTGGTGATAACCCGAACTTTTATGCATTCGATGAGGAAGATAATTCAGATGACTGGCTGTATAGTTGGAGTAATTCCATTGCAGTTTCAGGAAACTTGGTGCCTGGAAGAGGTTATGCAAATTATTTGGTGCAGGATAATGTTTCTAAATTAACAGGGGGGGCATTGAACACAGGAGATATTAATATTGATGTATCAAATAGTGATTATGGTATTGAATCAGATGGATGGAACCTTGTAGGTAATCCATATCCTTCTGGCATTGAGGCTGATAAATTTATTGATGCCAATAGTTCTGTTATTAATGGAACGCTTTATTTTTGGGATGATGATAATTCTGATGGTGAGGATTATGACACAGATGATTATGCTTGCTGGAACCTTGCCGGAGCAATAGGAACAGGAGGTGGTGCTACAAGTGGCGATGGTTTTAATGTGCCTAATGGTATTATAGCATCTGGCCAGGCTTTTTTTGTTAATAAACCTGAACAGGGAACTGATGCTTTAGTTTTTAAGAATGACATGAGAACCTTTGGAAGCACCTCGTTTTTTAAAAAAAACGACCAGAATAGTTCTATACGTTTTAGCTTAACAAGTGATTCTTTAAAACTTTATAATGAAATATTGCTGGCATTTGTTAATGGTGGCACTGATGATTTTGATAATTTGTATGATGCGGTAAAATTGAAGGGGAATAAAAGTATTGCATTTTTTAGTCTATTAAATAAACAAGAATTGGCAATACAGTCTTTTGGTCAGGCTAATAGTTATAATATTTTCGAAAAAATAATCTCTATAGGATTTACAGTAAGTAAAAGTTCGAATTATACAATTAGTTTTATTCAAAAAGAGAATATCCCTAAAAACACAAAAATTTATTTGGAAGATGTCAAATTGAATAAGATAGTGGATTTAAACAAAGCGAACTACTATAGATTTTTCTCAGATTCAGGAATATTTAACGATCGAATTAAAATTTTTGTTAATAAAAAGCCTAAAAAAGGGGCTATTAATAATGAATATACTGAAAGTTCGATAAAAATTTATACACATTCTAATTTTTTATATTTGAACCTGGATACTGAAGACTTAGGTGGGGAGATAAGAATAATTGATATTTCCGGATATGAGATTGATCATTTTGAAATAAATCAAACCAATTATATAATTCCAGTTAATAAAATAACAGGTCCCATTATTGTTAATTTAAAATCCAAGGTTCATAATATTAGTAAAAGTGTAATTATTAATAACTAACTAGTTGAGTTTATGGCTGAAGGGGGTTTGTAAGAAATTTTTTAACTGTTTGTTTTATTTCTCCTTTAATTCTGTTTTTTCTTCCTTTTCAAATATAAATAATCCAAATAATAAAGCACTTTTATTGAAAAAAGGTTTGTTTGTGATGCCTTAAATGTATTATTCAAATTTTCAAAATAATCATTTAAGACAACAATACCTTCATCATAAATTGCATTTTTCCAAACTACAAGAATGTCGCTGCCAGGTGCAAATCGCCAAGTATAAACCATATCAATATTAAATGCATTAAAGTTGATGTCCTGATTTTCATTATATTGGTCATTTTCTGTTAATGTGCCATCAGTATTTAATGTGTAGAACTGTTTATAAGTTGCAGAAGACCAATAGTGTCTTGCTCTTAAACTAATGGACATTTTATTATTAAAGGTAAAATCAGTAACAAGTGTATTGGCAATTGTTTTTCTGTCGCGCCTGCCAAATATAGTCGTATCTGATGATATTTCATCAACATAGCCAATATCATTATTTTTAAATACTGGGTTAATTTCTAAAGTGAACCTTAGTTTGTCATTTATACGCCAGGTAGGTGCAATTTCGAAACGAAACATATTTTCATTGTAATCCGAACTAGTTTTCCAATACATGGCAAATGCATTGAATGATAGTTTTTTCCTTCGGTCACTTCCAATAAAAGTCCCACCATACGTTGCTGGTGCTTGTTTATAAACCTGCCCGTCTTTTCGTGCTTCATAATAATCATCTTCACCAAATGGAACCATATCAAAGAAAAAGCCCCATGACCATTGGTTTTTGAAGGTGGCATGCATATCCATTCCAATTTGCCACTCCACATAATTTTTGGTATTGTATTGCATCTGATATT
>JBDLJL010000217.1:0-7823 GCA_039714415.1 Bacteroidota bacterium | reverse complement strand
GTAAACGAAGAGCTTGTGGGTGATGCTGCCCAAATTCTGGAAGATGAAAACCTTTCAGAAGAACAAAAGAAAACACTTGATAAAGAGTATTCAACTTTTTTACAGGTAGTAAGGCGTGAAGATCGATTACAAGAAATAGCCGGGCACATTGTTCAGCATTATCCGTACAGATTGGATGTTTTGAATGATGAAGGGCTAAGAAAACCTATGAAAGCTATGGTCGTTTGTATTGATAAATTCACTACTGTCAGAATGTATGATTTTGTACAACAAGCACAAAAAAAAGAAATAAAAGAGCTAAGAAAAAAAATCAGTAAGGAAAAAGATATAGAAATAAAGGAACGCTACAAAAGAGCTATTAACTTTATGACTGAAACCCGAATGTCTGTTGTGGTTAGTGGTGAAGGATCTGAAAAAGAAGAAAAAGCAAAATTTGAAGAAGAGGGTTTAAACATTACAAAACATCGGGAATTAATGGAATATCCTGATGAAGACGGTAGAAATATTGAAGATTTCTTCAAAGATCCGGATAATGTATATCGAATTGTTTTTGTAACTGCCATGTGGTTAACCGGTTTTGACGCACCCGCTGTTTCTACTCTGTATTTAGATAAACCTCTACAAAACCACACATTAATGCAGGCCATTGCACGGGCAAATCGTGTTTTAGAAGGGAAAAAGAATGGCTTGATCATTGATTATTTTGGAGTTTTCAGAAACCTAAAAAAAGCATTGGCAAACTATGCTGAAGGAACAAAAGGAAAAGATAAAGATGAGAAAGAATTTCCTGTAAAAGAGTTTGATGAATTATTACAACTTTTGGAACAAGCAATTGAACAAGCAAAACTTTATTTTAAAGAATTAGGTGCTGATATAGATGTCATTCTTGATTTGGGTGAAAAAGGATTTAAAGAAATAGAACTCTTTCAGGAATACGCAGACATTATTCTTGAAAAAGATGAATATAAAAAACAGTTAGGATTATTTGTAAATACCATTGTAGGCTTATATGATTCAGCAAAACCTGAAATATATACTTATCCTGAAATAAAAAAAGGTAGAGATGTATTTGAATACTTACGAAAAGTTGTGGATAGAAATGTTGATCAGGATGAAGCTATTGAACGTGCTAAAAAGAAAATGGATGATTTGCTTGACTCTAGTGTGCTTGGAAAGGGAGATTTAAAGGAGCAAACACACAAATACATAATTGATAGCTCAAAACAAATAGATTTAAGTAAACTTGATTTTGGAATTTTAAGAGAACAATTTGCAGATAAAAAACACAAAAACATTCAGTTTGCAGATTTGCGCGAGTTAATGGAAATTAAATTAAAGCAAATGCTTGCTCAAAACAAAACAAGAGGTACTTTTTTAGAACGTTTTGAAAAGATTATTGAGGATTACAATTCAGGTAGCTTATCAATTGATGAAGCTTATGAAGAATTGATAAAACAAGCTAAAGATTTAAGTAAAGAGCAAGAACGAGCGGCAAAAAATGGAATGACTGAGGAAGAGCAAGAACTATTTGATTTGCTCAAAAAAGAGGAATTAACAAAAAACGAAGAAAAGAAAGTAAAATTAGCAGCTTCTGATTTATTACAAATTCTATTTGATGCCAAAAACAAAATCTTAATTCAAGAGTGGCACAAAGAAAAAGCCACACAGGAAAAAGTTCGTCAGGAAATTAAAAAAATATTAAATGACAAGCTTCCTGAGTCTTATGATCGCCATATTTTTGCTGCAAAATCAGATGTGATATTTCAGCATTTTTATGAACTTGCGGAGTTGGGTATTGGTTTTGCAGCATGATAATATATTTTATAGGACTCAATAGATACAAAACTCAATATTTAATCTACAAAGAATACTCAGTTCTTCTAACAAATTAAAAAAATCAATGAAAATAAACGAATTTGGGGGTGATTGGACAAAGCAAAAAATGGATATTCTGATAAAATATGTGCCTTCATATTTAACTATAACTGTTAAGAGCTTTACCAACCAGCACAATGCACAAAAAAAATATATCTGTCGGGGAAGGTATAAAAACAGAATTTAAAGAAATTGATGACCGAAAACAAGAATAAATATTTTAGAAACTACAATTGTTGGATAGAAGATAACACCCTTCGTTTCGGCAATATGACAAATCAACGTATTATCCCTGAATTTATTAATTCACTAAAACGTTTAATTTATAAATTTGGGCATCAAAATATTATTTTAGATTTTTCTGAAGTGAATCAAGTATATCCTTTTCCGGCAGTACCTGTTTCAGCTTACATACAATATTTTATAGAAAAAGAAAACATTGAATTTCAATTTGTAAATATGCCGGCTTATCTGAAAAAGATAAAATTCAATAAGCCAAAAGCACCTGCAAAATCATCAACAAACAGATACTCTCGTGTTCTGGATACTATCTGGACATTTACAGATGGGGATGATGTCAACCTGCTTGTAAATGGTATAAAAAACAGCATTCGTAAATCAATTGTTTGTGAAGTAGGCACACTTGATGCTATTGATTGGGGATTGAATGAAGTTATGGATAACGTTATTCAACACGCTGGTATAAACCGGGGTTTTATCATGTCCCAAGTCCTTAAAACAGGCAAAAGTTTAAATGTTTGCATATTTGATTATGGACAAGGTATTTATAACACATTAAAAGACACAAAATACAATCCGGGAAATGCTTCTGATGCTATATCCCTGTGCGTAAAAGAAGGTGTAACCCGGGATAAAAAAGTTGGCCAGGGTAATGGATTATGGGGGCTTTACAATATGGTGAACCTTAACGGTGGTCATCTTTCTATTATTTCCGGTAAGGGTGGACTAAACTTCAACCAAAAGGACGATAAAATATATTCATATAAAGACATAATATTGTTAAATAAAGAAAATCAGGCAACGAATATTAATTTTCAGTTGAATTTAGGCAAAAACATTTCGATTAAAGAAGCTCTAAAAGGACATGAATTAGTTGATTTATTTATTGAAAGTTTAGAAAATGAATATGGCAATTACGTTTATAAAATTTCCGAAGCAGCACCCGGAACAGGAACAAGGCAATCTGCACTTGCTGTTAAGAATGAAATTTTAAACATACAAAAACAAACGAAAAAACCTATAACACTTGACTTTAGCAATATAGGCATTATTTCATCATCATTTGCCGATGAACTTATTGCAAAGTTAATTATTGAATTCGGTTTCTTTCAATTTCAAAACACCTTTAGGTTAACCAATATGAACCAAACCGTTCAAGCTATTTTGCACCATTCCGTTGGTATGAGATTTGCAGATACTTATAATAATAAAAGCAAATAAATTACGTTTAATCTGCAAACAGACTGTCTAAATATTTGCACATATACAAATTATGCTTATATTTGCAGTCCAAAACAAATGGAATTTATTTGATACTTTATGTATCATAAAATAGTGGCAACATTATAACAAGGCTCTTGAAAAAGAGCCTTTTTTATTTACTTCTCTGATTTTTATTCCCTTGGTTACATAGTTATATCCAATAAGTATTAAAAACCACAATAAATTTTTTCACGTGAATGCACAAAGTAATTATCTGAATATTTTTTTCGTAATTCAGGTAATTGTTCTTTGTATTCAAGCTCTATGTAAGAAACAGACATTGTATTCTTGTCATTTACTTTTTGTTTTTTTTTAATACTTATACATATTCAAATAATTAAACATTATAAATAATATAAAAAAAAAGCATCAACCTTTTCAGATTGATGCGTGTAATAACTCATGTAAATCTCGTAGCTTCTTGACTTTCAGAGTGTAGTGCGGAGAAAGAGGGATTCGAACCCCCGGAGCTGTTACACTCAACGGTTTTCAAGACCGCCGCATTCGACCACTCTGCCATTTCTCCGCTGCAAAAGTACAAATTTTTTTTAACCGTGAAATTTTTTTTGAAAAAAAATTAAAAAAAAAATCAGGCAATTGCTTGTCTGAGTGCATAAAACGCTAAGCAATATGATTTTAGGTGTGAAATTACAGCTCGAGAAAGCTCTTGAAATATTATTAATTTAATTTGACATTCAATTATTGGTAAAAGATCAAAGTGAAGATTCAGAAATTCAGTAAAACAATATAGGTTTCCCCTTAGTGATTGTTCAGGAATAAAGTTTACAATTAAAAGGCGGTTATTTTGTTCTTTTTCAAATTGAAATAAACTGCAAATAGCGAGCTATTTAAAGCGTTATTTCAAGCAGAAAAAGGGCAAAAGAACAAGTTTGAATGTAAAGGTTGTTTCTTGACAAGCACTTAGTGCAACTCAGTAAATTAAAGCGACCTTAGCCTTATTTCTTACCTTTTAACTTACTTAATTCTAAATTTGCTTTTTTCAAATCTGCTTCAATTTTTTTCTGGTTTTCTTTAGCATCTTTAAGGAATTTTTTTAGAATTTTCTCATTTGATAACAACTTATTTTGAGATTTTTCCAAATCATCATTTTCCATTTTAAGCTTCTTCTCATTATCCTTTAATTCCTGAAGGTTCTTCCTGAACTCAACCTCCCTTTCTGCCAGTTCTGCATTCCGTTTTCTGAGTCGACTTTCTTGATCTTTAGCTTTTGTAACGACTTCTTTCATAGATTGTTCATTGACTACGGCTGTTTTATTGGCCTCCTGCAATGCCAACTGCTTATCAGTCATTTGATTTTGGGTAACTTTAAGCTCCTCAAGATTTTTACGAAGCTCTTCTTCTTGGACTGCCATTGTTTCAGCCTGATTAAGAAGCTCTTTTTCAAGATCTTTACTTTCTGTTATATCGGTAGCCAGGTTCAATATTTTATAAACTTCACCATCGGCGTCAATAATTGGTGTATAAACCTGGTGTAACCAATGAGTCTTTTCATTAACTGTTAAGCTTTTAATATCTGAAATCATTTCACCACGTCTTAGCTTTTCCCAAAAATCGTCATCACGAACATGGGCATCATCCATTTTTTCAAAATCACTTTGATGTTTACCAATCATCTCAGAACGCGATAAACCAAGCAAACTAAGAAATGCCTGATTAGTACTGATAATATATCCATTCAAGTCAAACTCAATAACTAAGGAAGAGCTGTTAATCGCATTAATAATACTGCTCATCTCAGCCTCTTTCCGGGAAGATTCTTCCTGTGTTGCTTGTAATTCTTCAAGATTCTGACGCATCTCTTCTTCTTGTGCTGCCATTTCCTCAGCTTGTCGCTGCGATTTTTCAAGCAATGTGGATGTACGTGTATTAATTTTGGCTAAAGAAAGTGTAGAAGAAATACTTTCTGTTACACGTTCTACAAATTCAATCTCGTGTTTTTTAAATTTGTTAAACGATGCTATTTCAATAACCCCAAAAATCTCATCTTCAAGTTTTAGTGGCACAATCAACAAGCTTCTTGGATCGGATCCGCCCAGACCGGAAGATATGCTTAAATACCCATCAGGTATATCATTTAAATATACCGTTGATTTTTCAACAGCGCACATACCGACCAGACCTTCGCCCATATATATTTTTTTCTGCCTTTTCCTTTCCTTGTTATATGCATAAGTTGCAACAAGTTCAAGGTGAATGTCCTCCTTTTCAATATCATCTAATAAAAACAGCCCTGATTGATTCGCACCAAGAAAGTTCACCAAATGACGTACTATGCTCGCTGTCAATAAATCAATATCACCGGCACTCTGTCTTAACAGTTCGTTAAACTGTGCAAGCCCCTCATTGGACCATTTCCTTAAATCATCTTCATGTTGTCTTTTTTTCTCTTCATCCTGGGCTTCAACCAGATTTGTACGCATACCCAGCAATGAATTCCCCAACACATCCTGACTACTAAGCGCCTTAAAATCAACACCGAACACACCCTGCCCTATAGTTTCAGCAAAGCTTGTGGTTTTTTTCAAACCCTCAATAAGTTCATTTATGGCTTTTGTCATATCAAAAAGCTCATTCTGTTGTTTCAAAATCAGTAATTTATCAGGAAGTATACCTTTACTTAAGGGTTGAAGATATTCATTTAGCTTGTCGATAGGTCTGGTAATAGAACCTGAGAACCGGATGATATAGAAAATTATAATTAAAACCAATAGTCCAATAAAAACACCCAATAACTGAGTAATATATTTTAAAGATTCTTCTTTTTTGCCAGAAATAGCTTCAGCCAGTGATTCAATTTCAGGATCAAATTTATGAATCTCGGTTCTTAAATCATTATTTAACCCCTCACTAGAGTTTAAACCAATAATTTCATCCATTTTTATTAACCGAATGAAATCTTCCTTAAATATATTCAATGTAGCTATTAGTTCGTTTCCCGAATTAACTACAGTTTCTGTCTCATCTGAACCTGTATAAGATAAACTTTCATTATTTAACCCTTGACCTACATGAATACTTAAAGCATTAAAATTCACTTCAAATTTCGTAATATTTTGGTGGTCTTTAGTTATCAAATAATCTTTAACATTTTTTATCAATTTCAAAATTAATTTCCTGGTACCGGCTTCATTAACCAATTCAATTGCAAGATTCATATCCTCATTGACTTTACCAATAGTTCCTGTGCTTACAGAACCTTTTTGGTAAATCTTTTGTGCAAGCACACCAAAAATCTGCTTATAACTATTGTTGAACTCCTTTATTTTTTCCAAATTTCCACCAAGTTCCAATTTATCGGTTAATGGATCTGCAATAAGTCTGTCAAGATTATTATTTAACCGGTTATAAGATTCTGTATGCTTACGCAAATACCTGTTGTTACCCGATTTAAAAAAACCTTCATCTTCAACATGACGCAATAAAAAATGCTGTTCAAACCTTCTCATAGTTAGATACTCTACAACAAGTTCTTTTACATGTAAATTATAATCATTATAATCCTGAACATCTCTTATTGACCAGACAAACAATGAAATTATAACTGCAAAAGCAATAATGATAATCCCAAGGAAGACTCCAAAACGAGCTTTTATATTAAGGTTAACTTTCTTCATTCTATATTTATAAATAATCCTTCAAATACAATTGAAACCAATACTAAATTAAACAAAGCAATAAGTAAACATCAAATATAAGAATTCTTATATAAACTCTGGAACAGGATACCACAACCTCGGCAACCATCGGTACCATTTTTGAGTTCAATAAATTGCCGCTGACAACGTGATTCCTTGGTATGAAAAGTAACTGTATTATTTAGATGCTATTAACATACTCGAAAAGTTGATTTCACAGAAACTCTGGTAAAGTCAATTCCCCCTCGAAAACCGATCGAATGGACTTATCCAGAGGTTCCTTTGCATGCAGAGAACTTGTAGTGATGAAATATAAAAACATTGATTGGCATATGTATCACGGAGCCTTAGTCCCAAATGTTCCACGACATAAAGAGATTAATCTGACTAAAAATGAGGCCAATGAATTGCTTTCTATATCAAAAGCATATTTTCTAAGATATACAAATGAGTGGGATAGAGGCTACGGAGAATTTTGGTATGTAATCAAAGACAAATATGGCGGCATTCAAGAAATAAGTAAAAATTATAGAAAACAGATCAGAAAAGGCCTTGAGAATTGTATTGTAAAACGAGTTAGCAAGGAGGAAATTGCAGAACATGGATATGAGGTTTACAGAAAAGCATTTGAAAAATATCACACAAACAAATCCCCAGAGAATATAGAGCAATTTGTAACAAATATTTTAAATTCAAATTATGATAATTGGGCGGTATATGCAAAAAACGACAACAAAATGATTGCGTATAGTCTCATTGATACTACAGATAATGTCTGTAATAAAAGAA
>JBDLJL010000216.1:0-7848 GCA_039714415.1 Bacteroidota bacterium | reverse complement strand
GTTATAAGCATGATTAAGGGTTATAAGAATATTGTTACGAGTTGCAGGTTGCACGTACAAAAAACCACAATTCGCAACATGTAACTCGCAACATTAATGATAATATTATTTCAATTCCCGATGGCCATTGGCTTATCTTATATTGAAAACAATTAGATAAAAACGAATCAAAAGGAGGCCCTAAATGAGTAAAAAAAAACCTACAATTTACGAAGAAGCCCTGGCAAAAGGCTATTCACGTCGTGACTTTATAAAATTTTGCACGATGATGGGTGCTTTTATGGGCTTACAAACAAGTGGGATTGCCCAGGTAGTTGAGGCGTTGAAAACGAAACCCAGGCTTCCCATTATTTGGTTACATGGTCAGGAGTGTACCGGGTGTAGCGAATCTTTCATTAAATCATCTCATCCGTTAGTAGCCGATATCATTTTAGATAAAGTTTCTTTGGATTATACGGAAACATTGATGGCAGCATCAGGCCACCAGGCTGAAACAGCATTGAAAAATACAATGGAAAAATATAAAGGCGAGTACCTAATGATAGTTGAAGGTGCCGTTCCTTTAGGTGATGATGGTATTTATTGCGTTATTGGCGGAAAAACATTCAAGAACAAATTAGAGGAAGTTGCTGAAGGGGCCAGTGCTATAATTACCTGGGGTTCTTGTTCTTCATTTGGCGGTGTACAAGCTGCAGCACCGAACCCAACCGGTGCAACACCTATTGATAAAATAGCAAAGGGTAAACCTGTTATTAAAGTCCCGGGGTGTCCGCCAATTGCGGAAGTTATGGCAGGTGTGGTAGTACATGTTCTTACTTTTAGCCGCCTACCTCAATTAGACAAGCATGGCCGGCCAATGGCTTTCTACTCACGAAGGGTTCATGATACTTGTTATCGCCGACCTAATTTTGACGCAGGCCTGTTTGTTGAAAGTTTTGATGATGATAGTGCTAAAAAAGGGTTTTGCTTATACAAAGTAGGTTGCCGGGGGCCAGTAACCTATAACTCATGTGGGGTAATTAAATGGAATAACGGTGTAAGTTACCCAATTCAGTCAGGCCACCCATGCATTGGGTGTAGCGAGAAAAATTTCTGGGATAATGACCCATTTTACGAACATATACCGGGCGTACCAGGATTCGGAATTGAGAAAAACGCAGATGATATTGGCCTTGCACTTGGGGCTATAACCGCAGCAGGTCTTGCGGCACATGCAACTGTTACGAATATCCGCAAAAGGCGGTCAATTCAAAAAAATAAACCTTATGAAGCAAAATCGAACGAATAAAACAGGAGGTAAATCATGGCAAACAGAATAGTTGTTGACCCAATTACCAGAATTGAAGGTCATTTAAGAGTAGAAGCTGAAATTAAAAATGGTAAAATAGTTGATGCTTTTAGTTCAGGAACTATGGTACGTGGAATCGAATTAATTCTTAAAGGAAGAGATCCAAGAGATGCCTGGGCATTTACCGAGCGTGTTTGTGGAGTTTGTACTACAGTACATGCACTATCTTCAGTGCGTACAGTAGAAGATGCACTTGGGATTAAAACCCCACCAAATGCTGAAATGATCAGGAACCTTATGTTTGCAGCTCAATATATGCAAGATCATGTAGTGCATTTTTATCATTTGCATGCCCTTGACTGGGTTGATGTAGTGTCGGCATTAAAAGCTGATCCAAAACAAACATCTGAGATAGCACAGAGCATTTCAAACTGGCCTAAGAGTTCTCGTGGTTATTTTTCTGATTTACAGAAAAGATTAACAGGATTTGTTAATAGCGGACAATTAGGAATTTTCGCAAACGGATACTGGGGACATAATGCATATAAGCTTAGCCCGGAAGTTAATTTAATGGCTGTTGCCCATTATCTTGAAGCGCTGAATTGGCAAAAAGAAGTGGTCAAGATTCACACTATATTTGGTGGTAAGAATCCACATCCTAACTATTTAGTTGGTGGTGTTCCATGCTCAGTTAATATTGAGGAAAACAATGCAATTAACGCCGAACGCCTTGCAATGGCAGGAACAATTCTTGAAGAAGCAAAGACTTTTGTTGAACAGGTTTACATTCCTGATTTAATGGCTATTGCACCTTCTTATCTGGATTGGGCAGCCATTGGCGGAGGAATAAAAAACTATCTATGTTTTGGTGATTTACCAATGAACGGTTTTGATGATGTGAGTAGCTTCAAATTCCCCAGGGGAATAGTTATGAACAGAAACCTAAATGAATTAATAGAAGTAGATGCAACTGATCCTCAACAAATCCAAGAATACATCTCTCACTCATGGTATGAATATTCTGATGGAAGTGATAAAGGTCATCATCCATGGTCTGGTGAAACAAAGCTGAATTATACAGGCCCCAAACCTCCGTATGAATTATTAAACGTAGAACAGCAATACAGCTGGCTAAAAACCCCCCGATGGAAAGGAAACCCAATGGAAGTTGGCCCACTTGCCAGGATGCTTGTTGGCTATGCAGCCGGGAATAAAGAGATACAGGATGTTGTTAACCGGGCATTGAAAACATTAGGTGCTCCTGTTGATGCCTTATTCTCCACCCTTGGTAGAACAGCTGCACGCGGACTGGAAACAAAACTTATAGCAGGATGGGCATTAGAATTTTACAATCAATTGCTAACAAATATTAGAAATGGTGATTCACGTACTTTCACCAAAGATATGTGGGAACCCAAAACATGGCCATCAGAAGCCAAAGGGGTTGGATTAAGTGAAGCACCACGAGGTGCTCTGGCACACTGGATTGTAATTAAAGATAAGCTAATTGATAACTACCAGATGGTTGTTCCAAGTACTTGGAATGCCTCTCCCCGGGATAATAAAGGACAACGTTCTGCATACGAAGAGTCATTAATTGGGACTCCTATTGATGACCCTGAGAACCCACTTGAAATAATCAGGACTATACACTCATTTGACCCTTGTATTGCTTGTGCAGTACATCTATATGATGAAAAGGGAACTTACGTGCACCAGGTTCAAACATTTTAAACTTTGAAATATGGATCGATCAACGAAAATAACAACATATAAAGAAATATATGTATGGCAAACACCGGTAAGATTTTACCACTGGACTAATGCAATTGCAATAACCGTACTTTGTATCACAGGATACCTAATTGGTAACCCGCCTGCAATTTTGTATGGGGTTGAAGCGTCTTTTAGTTATTGGTTTGGTATTACCCGGTTTATTCACTTTCTAACAGCTTATATTTTTTTCTTTAATTTTATTATAAGAATATATTGGGGTTTTGTTGGAAACAAATATTCAAACTGGAAAAACTTCATCCCTTACCGTAAAGAACAATGGAAAAACATTTTAGATGTTATAAAAGTAGATGTTGTTCAGCTTGAAAATAAAGATCATTGTGATTGTGGACATAATTCGTTAGCAAGTTTTGCATATTTCCTTACATTTATTGCATTTATTTTTATGAGTTTAACAGGCTTTGGTATTTATGCTGCTATGAGCGATTCATGGTTTCCAAAGTTATTTGCATGGTTCGTGCCTCTTATAGGTGGGGATTTACCAGCTCGCCAATTACACCATATTCTCATGTGGTTTTTTATTCTTTTTTCAATGATTCATATCTATTTGTCAATTTATCATGATTATATTGAAAGACATGGCGTATTATCATCTATGATAGGTGGATGGAAATTTCAAAAAAGAGAAAACAATAATAACAATAATAATAAAGAAAAAAATAAGATGACAGATGAAGGAAATACAGAGTGAAATTCATTAACATCTTCCTCAGAAGAGGCTGTTAGAAAAGTAATCATTTCATATTAATGTCCAACCTTTATTTGATGGTGGGTTTTAAATGTGTTGATAGAACTAACGAAACAGTCGGGGTGCGACTGTTTTACAGATATAGATAGTCGCGCCCCGACTAAATCAACTGAATTGACCCAGCAACTTTTTTTTTCTGACAGTCTCTTTTTTACACTTCATTTTCAATACCTTTACAATTAAGTTATTGATATTAATATGCAAAACAACTCTAAAATCCTGGTAATGGGTGTTGGCAATATCCTGTTAAATGATGAAGGTGTTGGTGTACACGCCATAAAATACATGGAAAACAAGAAATTTCCAGACTATATTGTTTTGCTCGATGGAGGAACGGGTGGTTTCCATCTTCTAAGCCTTTTACATGAGTATCCTATAATAATATTGATAGATGCAACTATTGATGGCAAGCCGGAAGGAACTTTGTCGGTAATAAAACCAAGATTTCCCTCGGATTTCCCTAAAGCTATGAGTTCACATGATATTGGGTTAAAGGATTTAGTTGAATCAGCTATTTTACTTGATAAATTACCTGAAATATATTTGATTACTGTTTCTGTTAACAATTGCCAGGATATGAATATGAAACTTACCCCAACTATAGAGAAAATACTACCGGATATCCACGTGAAAGTAAATGAAATACTTGAAAAAATTTAACTTTGCTTTGCCGAACTTCATCGCTTTTTTATAGCCTCAGTCGAACTGGGGCTTTTTTATTTCAATTTTGAACAGTATCTTTGCAAATACAGTTTAAATAAACATCAAATTGACCATATAAGCAATGGATACTTTCGCCAGCTAAAACATTAATTATGCAAACTATAACTATTGAACTGACAAATAATAATGCTTTAAAATTCCTTCAGGATTTGGAAAACAAACATTTGATAAGGATTCTAAAAGGACCTGTTTTAAATTCGTATGCTTTGCCTGGTGAACCCTTAAGCGAAGATGATTTTAAGAAATGGGTTGAACATGCCGAGAACTCACAAACTGTAAGTTTAACCGAAGCCAAACAACGATGGGCAACACAAAAAGAAAAGCTCCAAAAGCTTATTCATTAAGGATAACCGATAACGCTTTACAAAACATTGACGATGTTACAGGCTACATAGCCTATATCAAACACCAGCCTTTAAATGCCATTCGTGTTGGTGACAAAATTTTCGAAACCATTGACCGAATTGAAAACAACCCTTTGGCATTCCGTGAATGTGAAGAGATCCCCTCTAAAAATAAAATCTACCGAAAAGCTGTTTGTATGAGCTGGCTTATTATTTACAAAATAAAAGCAACTGAAATTGTAACCCTTGGTATTATCCATGGTAGCCGGAGAGCTTCAAGGATTAGAAGCTTAAGGAAAGTAAAGTAACAACCTTGCCTTAGCAAGCTCATGAACACCTTAAAAATAATATAGAAACGGTGAACAAAAAATCCAGGCAACTTAGCGATAGCGATCTCATGAATACCATAAAAAATAATTTAAAAAGTTATGAATAAAAATATCACTTTTCGCAGCATTTATACTAAGTTGAGAAAATGGTTTGGGAACTATTTTCCTCAATTTAGATATGCCGTCTGACTTTTAAAATGATTTCAGTTTGCTGAAATCATAATTTAAAAGTAGAACGGTAGAATCAACTGCACAGCACGCTGCACAGTCAAAACCTGTTCCGCCTTTTAGCAGAAAGCACGCTCAAAAATTATATTTCAATTATTTTACATCATGCTAACCGCTAAGCGAAGTTTGTAACTTCAATTTATCATTATAGTAGTTTTCAACTACAATGTATAGCAATTTTCTAAATTTAAGAATAAGTTATCCAAGTGAATGTTAATGTTTCAATATTGCAGGCCATTTTTACAGGTTTGCTGTGGGATTAGCTGCCCTATAATAAAAACATACCGCCCACTACAAAAATTATAATTGCAAATAATTAAATTGCTTACGCCTGAGTATGACCCCAAACCCCTAACGTCTATTAAATATTTATCATTATTTATCTTGGGTATTTTTTTTATCTTTTTAGATTGACCTATTATTCTATTAATTGCCTCATAGTCATGAACGTCAACTCTAATCGTTGAAACTTTCTTGATATCCTTTTTTTCTATATTAATTTGTGTTGTAGATGAAAGAGGAAGCGCATATATTGTTACCTTTTTATTTAAAACCTTATTATGGGAATAACATCCAGTATTAATTAATAAAATACTAAAAATTAATATTATTATAAACCTTAGCATTTTTATATTTTGAAAGAATTCTTTTTGCATGGCGTTTTTTATTTTTTGTTTTGAGGTTGGAGAGTTCGTAAAATATGCCTTACCTCTAGCATTATCCCCGTTCGGTTCAGGTTATGCCTGAGTCGTTCTATGTTTTAAGGCTTTGCCTCATTTTATTGTTTTCCATAAAAAATCAACAATAATAACATCCATTAAGTTTTCAATATCTGCATAATTTCTTACACTTGAATAAAGATAATCTTCAGGTTTCACCTATGTGATTTGACATGATAACATAAGCAAAAACCTCTAATCCTTTATTTTTCTGACAGTAGATGAGGCTTTCAATGGCAATGTCCCTATATGTTTTTCTGGTAAATATATCAACCCAGCCTACAATTTGAAATGTTAAAAAGTAAGCACCTTCCTTTTCTGATATTTTATAGCCTGTTGACAAATGTTTTATTTCAAAGATAACATTTATATATCCTTTACATAATTAATTCTATTGTTTTAATTTGAAACTTTATTTGGCAAAGTAATTTATTCAACCCATTCAATTTTTAGTTTTGTCCTCTTAATTGTCCTCTTGTATTTATACTTTGGATATCCTATTATTACTGACATAATGGCTTCATTTTCTGCCGGAATCTGGAATATATCCCTGACCTCTTTCACTTTATTAATTGCAGGTGGTACAATCCCTATCATAGTTGCCCCCAAACCAAGAGAATGAGCTGCTAACATCACATATGTAGCATAAATCAATGAATTACTTGTATGTTCTTCTGCATCCCGATTAGCATGGAATATGATTATTGCAGGTGCGTTTCTTGTAATCCTGTCCCCAAATTCTAATTTGTAATTTCCGAGTTTTGCAATAGGGTACAAGTGATTTTTTATAGTATTAAATGTTTCACGTCCCTTTTTCCTTTTAATAATATAAGAAGTAATAGGATTGTCAATCCATTTTACAATGTCATTTAAAAAATTTGCAATATATGGTAAAGCGGATTCTATTATATCCCTATTATTTACTATTGAAACATTTATTTTTTCTGGTTTTGCACTGAATGGGGCATAAGAAATAGAATCCAAAATTTGATTAAGTAATTCATTAGCTATTGGTTTGTCTTTAAAATTTCTAATTGATCGCCGATTTGCAAGAAAGTCAATGAAATTTTTATGGTTAATACTATTTTCAGGCAAGTCAATAAAATCACTAACATAAGAAAGTCCATCTACAGTTATAGCTTTTGTGCAGCAAATAGCCATACATTGTCCGCAGTTTTGACAAATTGATTCTCGTTCCGGAATAAAACAGACTTCTTCGTTTTCATTTATTCCAATAATATTGCACGGACAAACTTCAATACATAATTTACATTTACTACATAATTCCAAATCAATAGTACTACTCATTTTCGTTTGCATTTATTCAATTTTCGCATAACGGTTATTATAAAACAAAGCCAAATACGATTACAGTGTTACTACCAATTTATTGAGGCTATGATATAATATATTGTGGGTTTATGGATTTTATCCGCAGATTAATCGGATTAACTCAGATGTAATATAAAATTATCTGCGAGCATCTGTATTATCTACGGACTGTTGAGCACCCACAATATTTTATACTACAGTCGTTATTGATAATAAACCCCTCAACCTCATCATATATTTCATCATACCTGCTTTGAACTTCCGGTGTAAAATCATTACTATAAACTAAATCTTCCTTAATTTCTATCGCAATTATTGTTATGTCTGCAGGTATTTCATACCC
>JBDLJL010000215.1:0-7868 GCA_039714415.1 Bacteroidota bacterium | reverse complement strand
GGTATATTAACAGGTATAGTTATATTCTTCATAGTTTAATTTCTTTATTCAAAGATACAACAGTTTTTTTTTATTCAAATATTCAACATTGATGATTGTGTTCGGGTGTGTTGTTTCTAATGAACCCCAATTGCATATACCCAATAAAATATATAACTATGCTTAATTACTCAAAGATACAAAATGAACCTTAGATTTGCTAAGCTCATAAATACCAATAAAAGTAGTTTAGAAAAAAATGAATAAAGCAATAAACCTGACGGAAATTTTAATATTGTAGAACCGTAAATTTTTTAATTAATGTGCCCAGTGGGGGCGCAACTCCAAGTCGCACCCTCACTGAAAATTATTTGTAATAATTATCTAAGAGGATTTTAGCAGCTTCAAAAGGATTAAGCTTTCTGTTAAGGACTTTTTCTTCAAATTCCTTTATTTTATCTTTATTGGTTTCATCCTGATAAAATTTAGATTTTAAACTTTCAAGTATGGTTTCGTGCATCCAATACTTGGCTTGCTGTTGCCTGTTATGTTGCCAATATTGATTTTGTTTTGTCATGTTTTTATAATCAGTAATAGAATCCCATACCTCTTTTATTCCTAAATTTTTTATAGCAGAAGCAAGTAAAACATTGGGTATCCAACCTGATTCGGATGGTGGAAACATATGTAGGGCATTTTCATATTCCTTTTTTGCAAGCTTTGCTTTATTCATATTATCACCATCTGCTTTATTAATGATAATGGTATCAGCCATTTCTATAATTCCTCGTTTTATGCCCTGTAATTCATCACCGGCACCGGCAAGCATTAATAACAGGAAAAAATCAACCATGGAATGTACTTTGGTTTCTGATTGTCCAACACCTACAGTTTCAATGAAAATAGTGTCAAATCCTGCCGCTTCGCATAAAAGGATGGTTTCTCTTGTTTTTCTGGCAACCCCACCTAATGAACCCGAAGATGGGGAAGGGCGAATAAACGCATTTTTTTCAGCGCTTAGCTGTTCCATACGGGTTTTATCGCCTAAAATGCTTCCGCCAGACTGTTCGCTGCTTGGGTCAATAGCCAGTACAGCAAGTTTATGACCAGTCTTGATTAAATGAGTGCCCAATGCTTCAATAAAAGTGCTTTTACCCACACCAGGTACACCTGTAATTCCTATTCTAACAGAATTGCCCGAATTGGGCAGGCATTTTTCGATAATTTGGTTTGCAATTAATCTGTGCTTTGATAAGTTGCTTTCAATTAGTGTTATAGCTGAGCTTAAAATGCTAATATTTCCTTCCAGGATTCCCTTTACAATTTTATCAACATCAAAACTCTTTTTTCTCTTTTGCAGAAATTTTTTTGCTGATTCCTTATTCACTGATGAAGGTGATTCAATTCCTTTCATCACATTTAAAGCCGATTCTTTTTTTTGTTTCATTACTGCAAAAATAGTTATTTTTTAATTGGGGTATGGGCAAAAAATAAACCCAATGCATTTTTAGAATTTTGCATTGGGTTTTTAACTTGTAAACCAGTTTTTATTGGTTGCGGCTTTATAAAATTATTTTTTACTGTTTAAATATTCAATTGCATTAAGAGCTGCAAGGGTGCCGTCAGCTGTAGCCGTGGTTATTTGCCTATATTTTTTTTCGATAGAATCACCGGCAGCATAAACACCTTCAATATTTGTCTGGTAGTTTTTATCAATAATAATTTCACCACGCTCATTAAGTTTAACAAAGTTTTCGACAAATTTAGTCTGAGGTACATAACCAATAAAAATGAAAACCCCTTCAATATTCATTTCGGTTATTTCATGTGTTTGTTGATGTTCTATTTTAACCTTGCGTAAACTTTCATCACCTAAAAACTCAGTAATTTCAGATTCCAAAATATACTCAATTTTAGGGTTGTTTTTCATTTCCTCAATTGCATGTGGATAAGCCTGAAAGTGGTCAAATTGATGGATGATGGTTACTTTTGAAGCATACTGTGTTAAAGAAACAGCTTCTTCTAGTGCTGAATTTCCACCACCAACAACAATTATTTCTTTATCCTGAAAAAAATCACCATCGCAGGTAGCACAATAAGAAATTCCTTTACCAGCAAATTCTGTTTCACCAGGCACATTTAAAGGCCTTGATTTTCCACCAGTTGATATGATGATTGCATCAGCTGTATATTCATCTTTATCATTGACAATTACCTTTTTATTTTCACCATCAAGTTCTTGTGCTGTAATTTTTATATTCGATTTTATATCGCAGCCAAACTTTTTAGCCTGTTTGCGCATGGTTTTGGCAAGTTGGTAGCCCGAAATGCTTTCAACTCCCGGATAATTGGCTATTTCGTGTGTTAATACAACCTGACCACCTATGGTTCCCTGGTCTAAAATAAGGGTTTTCGTTTTTGCCCTGGATAAATAAATTCCGGCAGTCAAACCTGCTGGGCCACCACCAATAATTATTACATCGTAATGATTTGCTTCCATTATCTTATAATTGAAAAATGCCATCCCATTAATAATAGAATGACATTTGAGTTCGGTATAAAAATTAATTATTTACTGAATTCACTATCAAGGATTTCAGTAATTTGTTCTCTGTTTTGGATACTACTGGTAGCTTTAACCACTTTTCCGTTTTTGTAATATATGGTAAAAGGTAAACCCATAAAACCACTACATTCAGGCAGATTACGAATGATAGCTGCATGAGGGTTATCAAATAGCATGTCTGCAAATTTAACTTTCTCATAACCATCTTCTTCTTCAAGTTCTTCCATAATATCGTAAACAGGAACGCACATTGGACCCATTCGGCCACAGCAAACCATTGCGTTTTCGTTTTCCTGGATGAACTTGTTTAAATCATCAGTATCAACGATATGTTTTAAATCTGTTTGTAATGTCATTTTCTTTAATTTTACAAATTGAAATATTTTATATTTGGCTGCAAAAGTATAAAAAAAAGGTAATCCCCAAAATGTAGGGAACTACCTTAAGTTTTTTTAACATAAATCTATCGTCAGCTTTCAGTTTTTATTCTAAAATATACTGTTTTCTTTTGACAGATCTTAGCTTTTTTCTACAATCACTTCCCCTTTTACACGTAAAATAATTTTATACAGGTCTCTTTTGTTTTTGTCTTTACCAGGAATATTGGTAATAAGCGTAACACTTTTGTTTTGTTTTCCAGATTTATGGGCTGAATTGAAAACGGCTTTTATTGTAGAAGTTTCACCTGGCTTAATCACTTTTTTTGTTTCAACCGCAGTACACCCACAACTGGTTTTAGTCTTTCGAATGATTAAATCCCTTTTTCCATTATTTTTAAACTTAAATTCATGCGTTACCTTTTGACCTTGTTTAAGTTTTCCAAAATTGAATTCTTTATTATCAAAAT
Source organism: Bacteroidota bacterium (assembly GCA_039714415.1). Lineage (GTDB taxonomy): Bacteria > Bacteroidota > Bacteroidia > Bacteroidales > NBLH01 > NBLH01. The sequence continues at coordinate 4,476 of JBDLJL010000215.1, read as the reverse complement.
CCATGGTTGGTGCATTTGCCAATTCAGATTTGCTCAGTTTAGAAAAATCTTCAACTATAGTAGCACTAACCGAAAGTCTATTTCTCATAGGTTTTGTACCATTTATTAAAATATTTAAACGGTCAATAACATATCCCCAACTGTTTTTCTTTGAAGCATCATAGGTAATAATGAATTTCCCTTTTTGTTTTGCTTTTAACTTGTTTGGCACAACCTCTGCTTTTATATGTGAAGGCATCCTATTGGGGTCAAAACTAATTGTTATATCTTTATCTGAGTCGTTTACAATTTCCACCGATTGCTTCTTTACTTGTTGGTTGTTTAATTTTGCAAAGGCAACATGGTTGGTCTTCATCCTGATATTGCCCATTTGAAAACGGTAAAGGTCTGCCAGCGTTTTTTGTTTCGGAATAACTTCTCCTTTAACGATTAATTTTACGGGTTCTTTTGTTGCTGTATTATATACAAGCACATGTTTATTGAAAGACCCGGGACGGTTTCTTGGGTCAAATTGAGTGCTAACAAAACCGATAGCTCCGGGTTTAACCGGTGATCGTGTCCATTCAGGTGTCGTACACCCGCAACTTGATTGAACCCGTGTTATAATAACAGGTTGCTTCCCAGTATTTTTAAATTTGAATTTATAAGTTGCTAAACCACCTTCTTCTTTTATTTTACCATAAGTGTGGGTGGTTTTTTCAAAATTAATTTTGGGTCCCTGGGCAATCATAATGTTGCTAATTCCCCCAATTAACATCAAAATAATCAATATTTTTATTTTTCTCATTTTATTAATTTTATTATTGTTATTGATTGTACAAAATTAAAATAAATATTTTTATTTTTACATCACTTTTTTTGATTTTTGTATAAACGTTGATTCTACAAAATAATTATCTTAATATTTATGAATCTTTTGTTAAAAAAGTTTAATTGCTTTCGTAATAGTGACATGAAAATATTCTAATGATAGTTTTATAAGGCCAAATTAAATAACTAATTATTTTATCATGAATTTATCCGGTAAGCATATTATTATAGATATAAGTGTATTTATAATTGTTTTTTTTATTACTACAAATACTCTAGGACAGGAACAAAAAAGAAAAACCATTGAGGTCAGAGTCCTAACCTACAATATTTTACATGGTGCAACATTAAAAAATGATTTTGATCTGTATAAGATTGCTAAAGTAATAGACTCACTTAAGCCGGATATTGTTGCATTGCAGGAGGTTGATTTTAAAACTAATCGCGCTAAAAAGCTTGATTTAATGACAGAATTGGCTCATCTAACAGGGCTAAGCCCTTTATTTGGCCGGGCCATGTATTATGATGATGGTGAATATGGCGAAGGGATACTTTCTGATTTCTCTTTTATTCAGACCAGAAGAAACCTTTTACCTTATTCTGAAGGTCATGAACCCAGGGCAGCCCTGGAGGTTTTGATAGAATTGGCAACAGGTGACACCGTTAGGTTTGTTGGTTCACATCTTGATCATACTAAGGATCCTGGGGATAGAATTGATCAATGCGCCGAAATCAACAGACTTTTTGCTAAAAATGATTATCCTTCAATTCTGGCTGGTGATTTAAATGCAGAACCAGACTCAAAAGAAATTAATTTATTGAAAACAATTTGGAATGATGCAGCGGGTAAAAACGTAGAAAAAACATACCCTTCAGATAATCCGAAAATTCGAATTGATTATATAATGTTTAAATCCGCAAATAAGTGGAAAGTTCTTGAATATAAAATCATTCAGGATAAGGTAGCCTCTGATCATTGTGCCGTTTTTGCCGTGCTTGAATTACAGTTGAGATAAGGGGTTTACTAATTTAATGATCGATCATAATCAAAGAGGAGTTGGAGGTGATGATTCGTGGTGGCCAAGACCTCATAGTCAATACTCACTTTAACCTAAAAGATATTTTTATAAATTTAGGATTGTTCCTTTTACCAAGGGTGAAAACCCGATGGTGTTGAGTAAGGTTTTTTATAATTAGTACAGCTAAAATGTTGAGAAGATGTTAATAAAACCTTTATAAATATAAACCATGATATTATATATTCAAATATGATTATCTTAATTTAGTCTATTATTATTAATCTAAATCTAATTTAAAATGAATAAATTATTAAAATTTAACGCTTTAGTAATAAGCCTAATGTTTATTGCAAATTTTGCTTTTAGTCAGGGGGTTACAACTGCTGCTCTTAAAGGTAAAGTGGTTGATGACAAAGACAATGCATTGGAAAATGTGAATGTTGTCTTAATTCATGAACCTTCAGGTTCACAGTATGGCGCAATTACCATGCAAGATGGTTGGTTTACAATTGTAGGTGCACGTGTTGGAGGTCCGTATAAAGTTGTAATATCATCTGTTGGTTTTTCTAATAAAGAACAAACAGGGATTTATCTTAATCTAAACCAAACCCAAAACTTGAATTTTGTTCTTAAACAAACCGATCAGCAAATTGAGGAAGTAACCATAAGTTATGATAAGGCTGATGAAATGAATGCTGAAAGAACAGGTGCTGAAACCTTTATTAAAAGCAAAGAAATAAATAGTTTGCCAACTATTTCTCGAGGACAAAAAGATTTTACCCGACTAACACCTCAATCAGATGGAAATAGTTTTGGTGGGATGAATAATCTTTACAATAACTTTTCACTGGATGGTTCTATTTTTAACAATTCATTCGGGCTTGATTATGCTACACCAGGTGGCCAGGCTGATGCTCAACCTGTTTCTTTAGATGCAATTGAGCAAATACAGGTATCATTGGCACCTTTTGATGTTCGTGAAGGTGGCTTTACTGGTGCGGGTGTTAATGCTGTTACCCGGTCAGGTGCAAATAATATTGATGCTTCGGCTTATTATTATTTCCGAAACCAGGGAATGGTAGGTAAGAAAGTGGGGGATGTGGAATATGAAAATTTTGATTTTAGCACCAAGTTATATGGTTTTAGGGTTGGTGGACCGATTGTTAAAAACAAACTTTTCTTTTTCGTTAGTGCAGAAGCAGAACGCAGGGATCAATTAGCTCATGGTTTTGTTGCAGATAATGGTTCTAACTCAGGAGATAATGTTACTTCTGTGCCAGAAGCAGACATTATAGCAGTACAACAACACTTAATAAACGAATGGGGTTATGATCCAGGAGCTTACCAGGGATACAATCACGAAACATTCAATAATAAAATTTTAGTTAAATTAGATTGGAATATTAGCCAAAAACATAAGTTCTCTCTTCGTTATAATATGTTAGACGCATGGAAAGATATCCTTCCTCACCCTGAAGCAATTATTGGACGTGGGCCTACAAGTTATCGTTTACCTTTTGAGAATTCTTCTTATACCATTAATAACTCAATACACTCAGTGGTGAGTGAATTAAATTCGCGCTTTAGCAATAAATTAGCTAATAAATTAATGGTTGGTTATACTGCTTTCCGTGACACACGCGACCCACATTCGGCACCATTTCCTGTTGTTGATATTTGGGATGCGAATTTCAACCTAGCTATTACAGCTGGTTCTGAAATGTTCTCAACAAATAATGTGCTTGATCAGGATGTATTTCAGTTCACAGACAATTTAACCTACTATGCTGACAAGCATACCATAACAGGAGGTGTAAATATTGAGGTTTTTAAATTCAACAACTCTTTTAACTTATTCTATTATCCTTGGCATACATTCTTTGGTCTTGCAGATTTCCAAAACAACATTGCAACTAATTTAAATACAAGCGACCGTTATACTGTAGATTTAAATGCTGATGTAACAGATTCTCAATCTAAAGATTTTGCTATGGCAGAAGTAGATGTAGCTCAAATTGGTGTTTATCTTCAGGATGAATTTCAAGCTTCTGACAAATTTAATGTAACTTTAGGTTTGCGCGTTGATTTCCCTGTTTATTTGAATGAAATTGCACCTGATGCTCGTATTCAAGAGTTTACAGGCTGGGTTGATCAAAATGGAGACGCTGTAAGCGTTGACCCTTCACAATGGCCAAGTTCTAACCCAATGTTTTCTCCTCGTTTAGGTTTTAACTGGGACGTAAAAGGTGACAACACTTTAAAAGTACGTGGTGGATCAGGTATTTTTACGGGTCGTATTCCTTTTGTATGGTTGGGAAACCAATCAACAAACTCTTTCATTGCTGATTTCTATACTTTTCAGGTAAATTCAACAGCTGATGGTTTCAAATACCCACAAGTTTGGAAAAATAATTTAGCTGTTGATTATAAATTTGAAAATGGTTTAGTAGCAACTTTTGAAGGTATTTATGGTAAAGATATTAATGCTGTTGTTCATAGAAATTATGATATGCTTGCCCCTTCGCAAAGCTTAACAGGAACAGGCGATACCAGGGCTATTTTTGCTGGTTTTAATGAAACTCATATTTATTCTTCTCATGACCCTGTAAATTTCTTAGAAGCAGGGACTATAGTTATGGATAATGTT
>JBDLJL010000214.1:0-7876 GCA_039714415.1 Bacteroidota bacterium | reverse complement strand
TCTTTAAACTTTGTCAAATGTAAGATAATTTTATGTTTTCTTTGCATACGCAATAAACAGAAGTAATTAAAACAAAAAAACTATTTTAATGAAACCTCTCGAATCTATTTTCAAAACCTTTAAAACTCCTTTTTACTGGTATGATATGCAATTGCTTGATGATACATTAAAACTTGTAAAAAGTGAGTCAGGCAAATATGGATTTCAAATTCATTATGCCGTCAAAGCCAACGCCAATTTGCCAATTCTTAAAAAAATAAGAGAATATGACTTGGGTGCTGATTGTGTAAGTGGAAATGAAGTTTTACGTGCTATAGAAGCCGGATTTTCTCCAAAAGACATTGTTTTTGCCGGAGTCGGAAAATCTGATGAAGAAATCAATATTGGTTTAGACAATACTATTTTCTCATTTAATGTCGAATCTATAGCAGAAATTGAAGTTATTAACGAATTAGCTCAAAAAAAGAATAAAATTGCCAAAATTGCTTTACGCCTTAATCCCAACGTCAATGCTAATACACATAAGTATATTACGACAGGTTTGGATGAAAATAAGTTTGGCATCAATTTAAATGATTTAGATTCTGTTTTGACAACATTAGATAGATCGAAAAATATTGAATTAGCTGGCATACATTTTCATATTGGTTCTCAAATAACTGACCTAAGTACTTACAAAGATCTATGTCATAAAGTCAACGAAATTCAAGATTGGTTTGAGTCAAAAAATAAACCCTTACAACATATTAATGTTGGCGGTGGGTTGGGTATAAACTACAAATCACCAAACGAGGAACTTATTCCCGATTTCAAAAAATATTTCAAAATTTTTGCTGACAATTTAAAACTTCGTCCCAATCAGCAAGTGCATTTTGAATTAGGTAGATCAATTGTTGGGCAGTGCGGAATTTTAATTACTAAAGTTTTGTATATAAAAGACGGACTTAAAACCAACTTTGCCATTGTCGATGCCGGTATAACCGAATTAATTCGTCCTGCATTATATCAAGCCAAGCACAAAATTGAAAATATCTCATCTAAATTACCGGAAAAAACATATGATGTTGTAGGTCCGATATGTGAATCAGCTGATTTCTTTGACAAAGGCATTAAATTACCCGAAACAAAACGAGGAGATTTGTTGGTTATAAAAAGTACTGGAGCTTACGGACAAGTAATGACCAGTCAGTACAATTTGCGAAGAATTGTAAAAGCTTATTATTCAAACAAACAACAATCCTAAATAAACTAGAACTATCTAACCGCTTTTTCGAGTAGTTTTAAGGTGTTTTTATCAGCATCTAATTTTGCTATTATTCCGGTCGGTAGAGTTATTTTAGTAGAGATGTGTCCAAAAGGAAGTCCATAAACAATAGGTATGTTCAAAGGTTTTAACAAGTCTTCCAAAGCTTGTCTTAATGTTAATCGTGGTTCATCCATTTTATCACACTTATTAAAAATTCCTAAAGCAATACCTGCAGCACTTTTTAGATTTGTGGCCTGTAACAGATGTACCAACATCTTATCAACTTTATAGGTTTTTTCACTAATTTCTTCGAGATAAACAATTTTATTCTTAAAATCGGGTTCAAACTTGCTCCCAATCATTGAGTCTAAAACACTAAGGTTTCCGCCAATTAGTACACCTTCTGCTTGACCGTCATTGATAGAATATAGATCAAATTCAAACTTATCATCAGTTTCTTTTTCTCTTTCATAGGGGTACCTATAGTTTTTCTTTGGTTTTATTAAGACTTTTGTTAATGATTCTACTGAAAACTCATTAAATGAAGAAATTCCTACAGGCCCATGAAAAGTTATTAATCCTGTTTGTTCATAAATTGCACAATGCAATGCAGTAACATCACTGTAACCTATCAATACTTTTGGGTTTTGTTTTATCAACTCATAGTCTAATAAATCTAATATTCTTATAGCTCCATAACCACCTCTTACAGCAAGGATAGCATCTACATTTTCATTGGCAAACATATTCATCAAATCATCAGCTCTTTCTTTGTCTTTTCCTGCAAAATAACCGTATTGAGACAATACAGTTTCCGTATAATAAGTTTTGAAACCCAATTGTTCAACTTTTTCAATTGTTTCATCTAGTTGTTTTTTGGTAATGGGTCCCCCGGGTGCAATTAGACCAATTATAGCTCCTTTCTTCAAACGTTTAGGGAAAATCCTTATATTTTGTGTAACGGATTTTGTATCAAAGCTTGTGTTTGAATAAGAAAGTGGGGCTAACGACAAAGCAGTAAGGGCACTTATACTTTTAATAAATTTTCTTCTATTAGACATATCAAAATTACAAACATTAAATCATTATATCATTTTTTCTTAACTCCAATACCAGGTAAATCAGTAAGTTTGACTTTTCCTTCAACAATTTTAATTCCTTCAAATACATCATTACTTATCAAAAGATTCCCGTCAAGGTCAGCCCAATCTACCAAAGGAGATAGCTGTGCGGCAGCCGAAACAGCACATGAGGTCTCAGTCATACACCCTATCATCACTTTCATATCAAGAGCTCTCGCTACAGTTATCATTTTTTGAGCCTCTCGCAATCCGGTACTCTTCATAAGCTTTATATTAATACCGGAATAAACATCTTTTAACCTAAGTACATCATCTAATCGTTGAAAGGCTTCATCGGCAATGGTCGGTAATGGACTCTTTTCTGTTAACCAAGCCATATCATCCATTTGGCTTTTTGGCATAGGTTGTTCGATAAACTCAATTCCCTTAGTATTTAACCAGTGAATCATATCAAGAGCTTGATATTTGTCTTTCCACCCTTGATTGGCATCAATATAAAGCGGAACATCGGTAACAGAACGAATGCTGTTTATCATTTCTTTATCGTTATCTCCACCTAGTTTAACCTTCAAAACTTTATATTGACTTGCTTCTTTGGTTTTTTGAATAACAACATCAGGTTTATCAATTCCAATTGTGTAGGAGGTCATTGGAGTTTTTTCAGCACTCAAACCCCAAAGTTTATATAAGGGTTGGTTGATTATTTTGCCGAGTAAATCATGCAAAGCTATATCGATTGAAGCTTTAGCTGCCCGATTATCTTCACTAATTGAGGCAACATAATCTAGTATCTCATTTACTCTAAAAGGATCCTTAAATTGGTATAGATTTACTTTATTCAGAAAATTAATAACCGACTCTTGTGATTCACCAAGATAGGGAGGCATAGAGGCTTCTCCATACCCAATAATCCCTTCATGTTCAATCTCTGTCAATACAACAGGGGTTGTGTTTCTTGAAAATCCTGATACGGTAAACGTATGTTTTAGCTGTAAATCATAAACTCTATAGCTTAGTTTCATCTGTTTAATCTTATCGTTTTTATAGATCCTCCCGAAATACTAGGAGAAACTTGCATACAAACATACTCAATTTATACTTTTTTAACACCAATTAGTTACAATGATATTATATTTGCAGTAATGAGCATGCATAATTATAATTGTATAAAATAAAAAATGATGAGAAACAGACGACTTTCTTTACAATCACGAATTTTCTTATCGATGCTATTCGTTGTTTTGATCGCATCAATTCTAATTATTAGTGTTGCGGTATTTCACTACAGAGAGCAAGCCAAAGATTACCATGAAAGTCGATTAGAACGAAAGGAAAACGCTGTAAAACGTGATATCATTTATCAACTGGAAAATCTTTCCTTTTTATTAGAGTCAAAAAAACCTGAGCTTATTTCTCAGAAAAAAATCAATGAGATATCTAAAGTTCACAAACTGAATATACGAATGTATGATGTCAATGGAAATATTCTAAAAACATCAACAACTGAAACTCAAAAAGAGAGCAATAAAAATCCATTGAACCGGGAACTTGTTGAAAAACTGAAAGTGCAAGACAACCATCGTATTGTGGTACATAAAAAACTTAATCATGATGAATTTATTTCCTCCTATTCATACATTTATAATAATGACGAAAAACCCATAGCTATTGTAAATATTCCCTATCTGGAAAAAAGTAATTTCTATCAAAATGAACTTAATGAATTCTTAAAACGAATTTCCGTCGTATTTATATTTGTTTTCTTATTAGCCATAGTTTTTGCCTATTTTTTATCACGTTATATTACTCATTCGATCAAGACTGTTATTGAAAAGATGAAACAAACACATCTCGATAAACGAAATGAAAAGATTGAATTAAAAAAAGGGAGTGAAGAAATTCACAAATTGGTCAGTGCCTATAATAGTATGATCGACCAATTAGAAGAAAGTGCGGTAAAACTGGCTCAAAGCGAACGAGAACAAGCTTGGCGAGAAATGGCGCGACAGGTAGCACATGAAATAAAAAATCCGCTTACACCAATGAGGCTTTCTGTACAAAATTTCCAACGAAGATTTGATCCCAACGACAAAGATATAAAAGATAAAGTGGCTGTTTTTAGTCAGACAATTGTTCAGCAAATTGACACAATGACCTCAATAGCTTCTGCCTTTTCTGATTTTGCCAAAATGCCTACGCCAAAAAAGGAAACTTTAAACGTTGTAGAAGTCGTTAAACATGCTGTAGAAATATTTTCAGAACCCTATATTACATTCTTTACAGATACTGTTAGTATTGTGGCACATTTAGATAAAACACAATTAGTGCGAATTATAACAAATTTAGTAACCAATGCAAATCAAGCATTATCAACCATTAATAATCCTAAAATCGAGGTACGTATTAAAGACCTTAATGAGCATGTAGAAATAAGTGTTGCTGATAATGGTAGAGGTATTGATGTAGAAGTGCAAGACAAAATATTTGAACCTAAATTTACAACTAAAACCAGTGGTATGGGTTTAGGCTTACCTATGGTAAAAAATATCATTGAGGCCTATGGTGGTAGTATTAGTTTTATTTCTGAAATAGACAAAGGAAGTGTTTTCACAGCTAAACTACCAAAAGAATAAATTCTAATAAGTAACCCCTTGTTTGCATATACAAATGAATTTTGGAATGAAACTTGTTAATTATACAAATAAGATAATCTAATTAATATCGTTATATTCAATAATCAATTATTAAATGAAGCAAATATTTTTAATATTACTACTTTTTTTTATTACTAATAATGTAAATGCTCAAGAAATACAGTCTTTTTCAAATAATTCAAAGACATCTTCTAATAAAACAAGCTTTGAACAAGGTGAATGGTTAAAATTTCGCATTCATTATGGGTTTATAAATGCCGGTTATGCTACATTAAAATTAAGTCAGACCAAAAAACAAGGTCAAACAGTGTATCACTCAATAGGAAAGGGTTGGACAGTTGGAGCAGCTAGTCTATTTTTTAAAATAAAAGACAATTACGAATCGTATTTTACCAAAGATAACATAAAACCTATAAAATTTAAAAGACGTGTTAACGAAGGTGGTTATATAATCAGACGTAATTTATATTTCGACCAGCAAAAAAACAAAGTTACTATCGATGATTTTGTGAAAGATACAATAACTGAAATGAGTATTGACAATGTACAAGATCTGTTATCGAGTTTTTATCATTTACGAAATACAGATTTATCAAATATTAAAGCTGGTAATGAAATTAAAGTTAATCTCTTTTTTGATAGTGAAACCTACCCTTTTATATTAAAATTTCTTCAAAAAGATATTATTGAAACAAAATTTGGAAAAATACGTACCTGGCGTATCCAACCATTAGTTCAAAAAGGACGTGTTTTTGAAGGTCAAGAAAGCCTAACGATATGGATATCTGACGATTTAAATAAAATTCCAATTCGTATAAAAGCAGACCTTGTTGTGGGTTCATTAAAAGCAGACCTTGAAGAATTCAAAGGTTTAGCAAACCCATTTACCATGATTAAAAGTCTTTAGTAAATTATTGTACTTTTGCCGTACCAAACCTAAATTTTCACGTAATCTTTTTATGCAATTCAAAAAACTAATACTTCTTATAGGAATCAATGTCTTTATCATAGCTTGTAATCAAAACAAAAAACCCGAATCTGACTACGTGAAAATTATTCCTCCTAAACCTATCTATGAATTTGGATATAACCTGAACAATTACGAAGTAATTAAAGATACTATTCATGAAAATGAAACTTTGGGAGTAATATTAGACAGACACCATATAGATCAACCAACTATTTACAAAATTGTTGAAAAAGTTAAAGATAGTTTTGACCTGAAAAGGATTAAAACTGGAAAACCCTATACAATTCTATCAACAAAAGACAGCATGCAAAAAGCGCAGGTTTTTATCTATCAACCCAACCTAGTTGATTATACAATCATTGATTTTAAGGATTCTATTATTAGCGTAAATAAAAAGAAAAAAAACACTGTAACACGCATTAACGAAGCATCAGGAGTTATCAAATCAAATTTATTTAACACTTTAAAAGAACAAGATTTAAACGATAATTTAGCACTAAAACTATCAGATATTTATGCTTGGACAATAGACTTTTATCGCATTTATAAAAACGACAAATTTAAAGTGATCTATGAACAAGAATATTTGAACGATACTGTTCCAATTGGTATCGGAAAAATCCATGCTGCCTATTTTGAACACAATCATACACCTTTTTATGCTTTTAATTATGTTGTTGATTCTATTACAGGGTTTGATGAGTATTTTGACGACGAATCACGTAATTTGCGTAAAGCATTTCTAAAATCACCTATCAAATTTGGGCGTATTTCATCTCGTTACAGTATGAGCCGTTATGTAAGAATATACGGCAGACGAAGACCTCATTTAGGAACTGATTTTGCAGCACCTGTAGGCACTCCGATATTGAGTACGGCAAATGGAACTGTGGTAAAGTCGTCATATACCCGAGGTAATGGTAAATATGTAAAAGTAAAACATAATGCAACATACAGCACTCAGTATCTTCACATGAGCAGACGAGCTGTAAAAAAAGGGGATGTTGTTAAACAAGGACAAGTAATTGGTTATATCGGCATGACCGGAAACACGACCGGACCACATGTATGTTATCGTTTCTGGAAAAACGGTAAACAGGTTGACGCTTTACGAGAAAAATTACCGGCAGCAAAGAAAATGCCGGATAGTATTAAACCACACTATTTTGAGTTTATAAAACCTCTGAAAGAACAACTTGATAGTATCAGTTATCCTTTACTATTACAAGAAGATATAACGGATAGCATTTCACATACAACTACTGAGTAGTAGTATCACATTAAACAGTTTTTCTAATGTTAAAAAATATAAATCCTACAACAACAAAATCTTGGGAAAAATTAGAATCTCATTTTTCTGAAATAAAATCTATTCATTTAAACGATTTATTCAAGCATGAAAAAAATAGAGAACGTGTGTTTTCTTTAACATTAGAAGAACTACAATTTAATTTTTCTAAAAACAGAATTTCCAATAAAACGCTTAAAATACTCGTCGAGTTAGCTCATGAAATTGGCTTAGAAGAGGCTATTAACAGTCTCTTTTGTGGAGAAAAAATTAACACAACAGAAAACAGAGCTGTATTGCATACTGCCCTACGAGAATTTAAGGACAATTATCAAAAGGTAGATAAGATTGCTGTATTCCCTCAAGTAGAAAAAGCTCGTAATCAAGTTAAATCATTTACTGAAAATATTATTTCAGGAAAATGGAAAGGCTATACCGATAAACCTATTACAGATATTGTGAATATTGGTATTGGTGGTTCTGATTTGGGTCCACAAATGGTGGTTGAAGCTCTCGAATTTTATAGCAACAACTTAAAGGTACATTTCATTTCTAATGTAGATGGAGATGCTGTGCATCAAACACTAAAAAAACTAAATCCCGAAACAACTCTCTTTGTTGTTGTTTCAAAGACAT
>JBDLJL010000213.1:0-7944 GCA_039714415.1 Bacteroidota bacterium | reverse complement strand
GGTGTTTCCTGTCCTGTTTTTACGGAATTTGAAAAAATGATTAAGGAAACCAATCCTGATTTAGTAATTGTTACAACAAAAGATTCTACCCACCATGAATTTATTGTTAAAGGACTTGATATGGGCTGCGATGTGTTAACTGAAAAGCCTCTTACAATTGACGAAACAAAAGCACAGGCTATTATTGATGCAGAAAAACGGTCTCGAAAAAACCTTATTGTTGGTTTCAATTATCGATGGAGCCCTTATGCAACTAAAGTAAAAGAACTTCTCGCTAAAAATGAAATTGGCGAATTAAGGTCTGTCGATTTTCACTGGTATTTAAACACATACCATGGAGCTTCTTATTTTAGAAGATGGCACGGGTTACGTCAGGAAGGGGGAACGCTTTGGGTACATAAAGCCACACATCATTTTGATTTATTGAATTGGTGGATTGATTCAGATCCTTCTGAAGTATTTGCCTATGGCGATTTGGAATATTATGGCGAAAACGGACTGTTCAGAGGAGATAAGTGCCGGACTTGTGAACACAAATCAAAATGCGAATTTTATTGGGATATAACCAAAAGTAAGCGTTTAATGGATTTATATGTTGATCATGAAAAACATGATGGCTATATACGTGACAATTGCCTGTATAGAGAAGAAATAAACATATATGATAAAATGTCAGCGCAGGTAAAGTATAAAAACAATGTAACTTTAAATTATTCCCTAACAACTTATTCACCTTATGAAGGTTGGCGGGTAGCATTTAATGGTACTAAAGGCAGGATTGAAGCATGGTTGGATATCCCACATCAAAAAGATGTATCAATAGACCAGGCAGAGATGCATGCAAAAGAGATGGAGCAGAATGGAAATGAGGAGGCTGAATTTGAACCAATTATAGTACACAAACTTTGGGAGAAATTTGAAACAGTAAAAGTACCGGTAGAGAAAAGCGGACATGGTGGAGGAGATAAACGATTACAAGATAAAATATTTGTAAATCCTGATAAAGTTGATCCTTATGAAAGGGCAGCAGGTTTAAGGGATGGTGTTATGTCTATATTAATCGGAATTGCAGCAAGAAAAAGTATAGAAAAAGGCAAACCAATAAAAATTGCAGAATTAACCACTATGGAACCAAGAGTAAAAAAATTGTAAGTGTTTGCTCATAAAGTCCGATTTCTTCGTTACGCTCGCTGGAAAAACAGTCATTTACAAAAGTAAACTTCTTGATTTTTATAGCTTCACAAGCCTTGAACTCGAACTTTCTGAACCAAACACTGAGATTAATGACAAACTATATTTAACTTTATTAAATTTATTTATTATGAAATTTTATTTATTAATCTTATTTAGCATATCGATTATTTTTGAAAATATTAACAAAAATGATGAAGGAGTTCAGCTTCAAAACAATCTATCTGAGCTGGAAATTAACGATGACTGGAAACAATTATTCAATGGTAAAAATTTAAAAGGCTGGGAACAAAAAGGCGGTAATGCAAAATATCATATAGAAAACGGTATGATCATAGGAACAACCGTGGCCAATACACCTAATTCCTTTTTATGTACAAAAAAACATTATTCTGACTTTATCCTTGAATACGAAGTAAAGTTAGAGGATGTTAATAAAGTTTTTAATTCAGGTGTTCAAATCAGAAGCAATAGTTTCCCTGAATATAAGAATGGAAGGGTACATGGCTACCAGGTAGAATTTGACCCTTTAGCCAGGGCTTGGAGTGGTGGCATCTATGATGAAGGACGTAGAGGATGGTTATATAATCTTTTACATGACGAAAAAGCGAGGAAAGCTATAAAGCTTGATAGTTGGAATAAATTCAGGATAGAGGCTATTGGAAATACTATACGTACATGGCTTAATGGAGTACCTGTAGCAAACCTTGTAGATGACCTTACCGGTTCAGGTTTTATTGGGTTACAAGTCCATAATGTAAGAAAAGAAGATGTAGGCAGGCAGATCATGTGGAAAAACATCCGTATATTAACAAAAAATCTGGAAAAATACAGGACACAAACAAGCTCTAGGGAAATATCAACTATACCCAATACATTAAGTAAAGATGATATAAAAGACGGTTGGGAACTACTTTTTGATGGTAAAACAACAAATGGTTGGCGTGGAGCACATAAGACACAATTTCCTGAAAAGGGATGGAAAGTTAATAACGGCGTACTTATAGTTGAAGCTGCCAAAGGAGAAGAATCAGGCAATGGTGGTGATATTGTAACAATTGGCGAATATAGCAATTTCGAATTTTGTCTGGATTTTTTGATAACCGAAGGCGCTAACAGTGGAATAAAATATTTTGTTACAGAAAAATACCATTCCAAAAAATCTGCAATTGGCCTGGAATTTCAAATTTTAGATGATAAAAAACACCCTGATGCTAAAAATGGTGTTAAAGGCAATCGCACTGTAGCTTCTTTATATGATTTAATACCTGCCAAAGGTAAAAAGATGAACCCAATCGAACAATGGAATAAGGCAAAAATTATTGTAAAAGGAAACCATGTTGAGCACTGGTTAAATGGCAAAAAAGTAGTAGAGTATGAGCGAAATAGCCAAATGTTTAATGCCCTTGTAGACTATAGCAAATACAAAAACTATGAAGGGTTTGGAAATTGGGAAAAAGGGCATATCCTTCTACAGGATCATGGTAATGAAGTACATTTCAGAAATATTAAAATACGAATTCTAAAATAAATTCAAATGAGACAAAAAAGAAGAGAATTCATTAAAACACTTTCAGTAGGTGGTGCAGGTTTAGCATTAAGTAATTTAACATTTCCGGTAAATTCATTTGCAAATATAATTGATGCAAATAACAAATTAAATGTGGCTGTTATGGGCACAAATAGCCGTGGACACTATTTAGCAGGTAAGTTTGCCGAGGCTGAAAATACAGAAATAAGTTATATCTGCGATGTTGATAGCCGTGTTTTAGAAAAGACAACAAAACATATTTTCGATAAAACAGGAAAAAAACCAAAAGTAGAAAAAGACATTCGAAAGGTTTTGGAAGATAAAGATGTAGATGTACTGGTAATAGCCGCACCGGATCATTGGCATGCACCTGCAGCAATTATGGCCCTACAGGCTGGCAAGCACGTTTATGTTGAAAAACCATGTAGTCAAAACCCTCGGGAAGGTGAATTATTGGTTGA
Organism: Bacteroidota bacterium; assembly: GCA_039714415.1. Taxonomy (GTDB): domain Bacteria; phylum Bacteroidota; class Bacteroidia; order Bacteroidales; family NBLH01; genus NBLH01. The sequence goes on along the minus strand of JBDLJL010000213.1, from coordinate 4,761 downwards.
AGCACAAAAGAAATATGGTAAAATTGTTCAGATGGGTAATCAGCAACGTTCATCTTATGAATCTATTGAAGCCATAAAGCTTATAAAGGAAGGAATAATAGGAAATGCTTATTATGGAAAAGCGTGGTATGCAAATAATAGAGGTTCTATTGGTTATGGTAAGGAAGTGCCTGTCCCTGAATGGCTTGATTGGGATTTATGGCAGGGGCCGGCACCACGAAAAAAATATAAGGATAACTATGTACATTATAACTGGCATTGGTTTTGGAACTGGGGAACCGGTGAAATACTAAATAATGGAACCCACGAAGTGGATATTTGCAGATGGGCATTAGATGTGGATTATCCGGTAAAAGCCAGCTCTCAGGGAGGAAGGTATCATTTTAAAGACGATTGGGAATTTTTTGATACCCAGATTGCAAGCTATGAATTTAAAGAAGGGAAAACCATTAATTGGGAAGGGAAAAGTTGCAATAACTCGGCTCTTTATAACAGGGGAAGAGGTTCCGCAATATATGGAACGAATGGAACTGCCATAATAGACAGAAATGGTTACGAGATTTATGATAATTCCAATAAACTTATTAAAGAAGCAAAAGCAGGTAAAGCAAATGCAACAATGAATAAAGTTGGTGGTGGAGACCTGGACGGATTACATATTACTAATTTTCTTAATGCCATTAGAAAAGGTGAAAAACAACATTCACCAATTGATGAAGGAAATAAAAGTGTAACACTCTGCCAATTGGGTAATATCGCACAAAAAATGCAAAGAACATTAAATATTAACCCTCTAAACGGAAGGATATTAAATGATAATGAAGCAATGAAAATGTGGGGACGGGATTATGAAAGTGGTTGGGAAATAAATGTTTAAGTGACAAACAACCAATTATTTTTACAGTCGTTAATTATCAAATCAGAAGGTGTTGATCATTAGGTGTTCTCGAAAAATTCAAAGTTTAAGGCTTTCAAATTTTTCAAGGCTCGATTTTACTGTTGTAAATACGCTGTACAGAGCTTGTCGAAGTGAGTGTCGTGAAAAATTTGAGTAACGCAAAAATTTGGATTTTTAGAGGTTGCCATAAATATAATTACAATGAACAAAAACAATAACTATACTAAAGCTCAAACTATTGTATTGGTATTATTAAGATTAGTGATTGGTTATCACTTCCTTGAAGCCGGTTTTGATAAATTATTTAATCCGAACTGGACTTCAGCACCATTTTTATTACAATCAAATTGGTTATTTTCCGGTTTTTTCCACTTTTTGGCTGATAGTCCAACGATTTTAGCACTAGTTGACTTTCTTAATATTTGGGGTCAGATACTCATTGGAATAAGTCTGATAATTGGATTATTTTCTACCTGGGCATCATATTTTGGCGCATTGTTGATCTTATTTTATTACATAGCTGTTCCACCTTTTGTTGATGGCTATACATTTATAGATAAAAATCTGTTTGAGCTCTTCGCTTTTTTAGTAATTGCATTATTTCCAACAAGCAAGATTATTGGAATTGATTTATTAGTTTACAAAAAGCTTAACAAGGGAGAATAAGACATGGCTGAAAAAAAATCGAATAATAAAATAACAAGACGTGATGCTTTAAAAGGTATTGCTGCAGTTCCTTTACTAGGTGTATTTACATACGACTTTTGGAAAAAGAAAGCAATTCAAAAAGCTAAAACTAAAGTAGTACAGCTTGATCTTGGGTTAACAAACAGTAAAACTTCTGTTAATCCAATAAATGTAACGAAAAACCAGGGCGATACTGTGCGAATAGGTATTATCGGCATAGGCGCAAGAGGTTCAGCACTTCTCAATGCTTTAGGGTTTAAGTTGCCGGATGACTATAACACACTTTTCAAAAAAGCAAAAAATAATGATGAAGGGGCAATCAGAAGATTACAGACATACCAAAACCAGGAAATGTTAAATGTCCAGGTAATTGGTATTTGTGATGTTTTTGACATGCGTGCAGATAAAGGTGTTAAAATAGCCTCAGATGGAATTCAACCAAATGGTGAAGCAGCTAATATTAAAGGGGTGAAGCACTATGAAAGGTATCAGGACTTATTGGCAAACCCTGAAATTGATGCGGTAATTATTACTACACCCGATTTCCATCATGCGCACATGACTATTGATGCTGTAAAAGCAGGAAAACATGTTTATTGCGAAAAAGGAATGGTAATGACCGAAGATGAGCTGCATGAAGTTTATAACGAAGTTAAAAAAAGTGGTGTGGTTTTTCAACTTGGTCATCAATACACAAAAAACGAAACTTTTAAGAAAGCAAAAGAAATTATTGACAAAAACATTTTAGGTAAAATTACTTTAGTTGAAGCAACAACAAACAGGAATTCAAAATGGGGGGCTTGGGTAAGGCACCTGGATGCTAATGGAAACCCAAAACCTGGTTCACCGGAAACTATTGACTGGGAACAATGGCTTGGCAACACACCAAAAGTCCCGTTTAGTATTGAGCGGTATTATGGCTGGCCAAGATGGTTTGCATATGATACAGGACTTGCCGGACAATTATTTTCCCATGAAATTGATGCAGTAAATCAATTAATGGGCTTCGGGATTCCCAAAACAGTTACTTCATCTGGCGGAATTTATTTTCATCCTGAAGAACGTGATATGCCGGACACTTTCCAGTCTGTGCTTGAATTCCCTGACAGGGATTTTACACTACTTTACAGTGCATCGCTTGCAAACAGCCGTTCACGGGGAAGGGTTTTTATGGGAAATGATGCAAGTATGGAAGTTGGGGGCGATTTAAAAGTTTTTGCAAATAGTGATTCTCCTCAATTTAAACAAAAAATTGCAAATGGTTTAATTGATCCTAAAAAACCATTTTATACATATCCTGAAAAAGCTATAAATGTTGATGCAATAACATCCGCAACGGAAAAATACTATGCCGAACGCGGGCTTATTGATACCAGGGTTAATAATAAAACCATGGACGTTAATCATATGCATATAAAAGAATGGATTGATGCAATTCGCAAAGGAGGTGTTACAGGATGTGACATTGAAAAAGCTTTTGATAATACAGTATCACTCCTAATGGTACATAAATCTTATGTTGAAAACAGAAAAGTTGAATGGGATCCTGTTCAACGAAAAATTATTTAATGAAATGAAATCACATTTAAACTTAATAATTTTATGATTAATTTCATACTTATTTACATAAACAACTTATGAAAAAACGCTTAATTCATACAATACTACTTTTTTTGCTAATATATTCCGGTCTTTATTCACAAAATAAAGCGTATGATAATTTGAAAGCCCCCTACAGATTTAATATTATGCTAAACGGAGGTGGTGCTATTATTTGGGGTTCAGTTTCTGGTAGTGTGATGTTGGCTAATTTCATGAGTCTCGATTTAGGTCTGGGTTTAGGCAAAACATATGCAGGTACAACATTTTATATAAATTCTCCTTTTAAAAATAAACTTTGGCAACCATATATAGGAGCTGATATTGCACTCTTTGAGGAATTTATGGGGCCAACAAGCATGCTTGGTTACATACCTTTGGGGCTACGTTATTTAAACAATTTTGGAATAAGTGTTTCGTTTGAACTTGCTGGATTAATGTCAAACAATGATCGTTTTTTTATAAAAAGTCCTATTTGGGGCGGTATAAAATTTGGCAAGTATTTCTAATTATATAAGATGAAACGTAAAATAGTCATAATATTAACAGTATTTATTTAACCATGAGCTATTTAGATAACCTATTTAATATAAAAGATAAAGTAGCTGTAATAACTGGTGGAGGAGGTGTTTTAGCAGGAAAAATGGCCGAAGGATTAATTAAATCCGGCACCAAAGTAGTTCTCCTTGATTTAAAGGAAGAAAGTACCAGGGAGAGAATTGCAGAATTATCAGATTTTGGTACAATTAAAGGTATCTCTTGTAATGTGCTGGATAAAGGCATTCTTGAAAGTGTAAAAGATAAAATCCTTTCAGATTTTGGAAGAATTGATATCCTGATAAATACAGCAGGGGGCAATATGCCAGGTGCTACTATTTCGCCTGACCAAACTATTTTTGATATGGATATGGGCGATTTCCAAAAAGTTACTGACTTGAACCTTAATGGCTCAGTTTTACCCTCACTTGTTTTTGGAGAAGTTATGGCAAAACAAGGAACAGGTAGTATTATTAACATGTCGTCAATGGCTGCAGACCAGATTATTACCCGGGTTGTTGGATATTCTGCCTCAAAAGCTGCAATTACAAACTTTACTCGTTGGATGGCTGTAGAAATGGCACGTAAATTTGGTGATGGAATACGTGTAAATGCATTAGCACCAGGCTTTTTTATTGGCAAACAAAACAGGGCACTGTTAACTAATGAAGATGGATCCTATACAGAAAGAGGACATGAAGTTATTCGTAATACACCAATGAACCGTTTTGGTGAAGCAGAAGAGTTAATTGGTGCAACTTTGTTCCTTTGTAGCGATGCCGCAAAATTTGTTACCGGAACAGTATTACCTGTTGACGGTGGGTTTAGTATATTTAGTGGAGTATAGCCTAAACTATGAAAAAGCTGTGATATTTATTTTTTTTTCTTAGTTCCAGATCGTGGAATTGACTGTATTTAAAAAGCTTAAAAAAACATCTAATATTAAATTGTGAGTAATGAATATGGAGCATTTAAAATAAATAGCAAGGCAAACACATGAAAACAAAATAAAAATAATTATATTTTGTATTATTGCCACA
>JBDLJL010000212.1:0-8044 GCA_039714415.1 Bacteroidota bacterium | reverse complement strand
TCTTTTATTATTTCTGGCTTTTTTGGTTCAATTTTCATTTGCTCAGAATCAAAGAAGAATTGACAGCCTTTTATTATCCGAAAAGAAATTTTTGATACAAAAGGATACAAATGCCTTAGCAAATATCAATTTTTTAATCGCTGAGTATTACGATCATGAAAAGAGTTATGACTCTGCTGTTTTTTTCTATCAAAAGACCTTTGATTATGCAATATTGTTGAACAATAAGCCTAGAATAGCATATCTGTATAAAGCCTTGGGTAAAATATCCTGGATACAGGGAGATATGGGTGAGGCTTTAATATATTACAATAAATCTTTACCTGTTGCTCAAAGTATTAATGATACATCTTTAACCTCTATTTTATACAATAATATTGGTACAATATATTGGGGGATTGCCGACTACGATAAAGCACTTGAATTTTATTATTTGTCGCTTTCGTTAAGAGATTCTTTAAACGATGAAGAGGGAAAAAGCTTGACATTGAATAATATAGGCATGGTTTTTTCAGAATGGGGTAAAGATGATGAAGCATTTAATTACTATAAGCGTGCTTCCATAATTTGTAATAAAATTGATTATACATTTGGAATTGCATATTCGTATTACAATTTGGGTAATCATTATTTGAAAAAACAAAATTTAGATTCTGCAATTGTTAGCTTTAAACTAGCCATTAATAATTACAAAATTATTGGCAAAATGATAGGAGTTTCAATTTGTTACGAAAAAATGGGTGATGTTTATGAAATGCGGGAGGACTATAAATCTGCGATGCTTTATTATAATAAAATGCTGGCTATTGCTGATTCAGAAAATAATTTAAAGAATAAGGTAATTGCTTTTTACCATATTGCCCATCTAAATTTCAGCAAAGGAAATTTAAGTGAAGCATTAATGTATGTCCAAAAAAGTAGTTCTATTTCAAAAGAAAAAAATTATAAAAATTTATGTAATAAAAATTATAGGTTGCTAGCTGATATAAATAAAAAAAAAGGGAACTATAAAAAAGCTTTGGAATATTATGTTATAGCAAACCAATATAAGGATAGTATCTTTAATGATGAAAAAACCAAGCAAATAACCCGAATGGAAGTCGTGCATAAAACTGCTCAAAAGGAAAGGGAAAATTTTGCTTTAAAAAAGGAACAGGAAAAACAATTAGCCAGGTTAGAAGCCGGTAAGTTAACAATTCGTTTTCAGAATGTAGTTGTAATTGCTATAATTATTTTGCTGTTGTTGGTATTCGTTTTTGCATTAATTTTTTATCGTGAAAAACAAAAACTAAAAATTGCCAATAATACAAAGAATAAACTTTTTTCAATAATAAGCCATGATTTACGTGGGCCATTAGGGAATTTTAAAGGTTTAATTGATCTGCTTCTAATTGATGAAAAAATAGATGATCCTGAAAAAATTAATTCATTATTAAAATTAATGCAGAAAACGGCAAGTTCAAACTATGATTTGTTAGAGAACTTATTAAGTTGGTCAGGAACGAAAAGTGGAAATTTAGTCTATCAACCCCAAAAGTTAAATTTGAAGATATTGGTTGATTCTGTCTTTGAACACAATGAATATAATGCACAAGTTAAGTCAATTCAGCTAATTTCAGAAATAGATGAGAAAATTTATGTGTTAGCTGATGATTTAATGCTGCATACAATCTTACGTAACCTTGTTTCAAACGCTATAAAATTTACAGGGAAAAAAGGGACTGTTATAGTTAAAAGTCAGAAAATGTCAGAAAAAAATGATAAAGAAAAAAATAATATAGAAATTATTGTTTCGGATAATGGTGTTGGTATTGATCAAGAGATTCTGCCAAATATTTTTACTGATGATGAATTTTATTCTACAAGAGGAACTGATAACGAAAATGGATCAGGTTTTGGGCTGAAGCTTTGTAAAGAATTTGTCGATAAACACAAAGGTGAAATACGGGTGGAAAGTGTGCAAAACGGGGGAAGTGATTTTATTTTTACCATTCTGGAATATACAGCTAAAACAAAAAATTAAAAGATTATGATTAAAAAATTTCATTACCTGATTATTTTATTTGTATTAATTGCTACAAATAGTTTTTCACAGTTTGAAGTTACTATTGAATTAATCAACACCAATGTTTGCCATGATTCAGTAACATTTATAGCGAAAACTACTAATGGCGGGTTACCGGAAACAGGAGTAAGCTATAAATGGAATTTTGATGATGGAAGCACAATTGAAACAGGCTTAGATCTTGATACAATTAAACACCCTTTTACCGTTGGTGGAGGATTTGTTGTAAGGGTGGAAGCAGAAAAAGGAGCAGATAAGGATTATGCTTTGAAAAGAGTGCAGGTATCGTTGACTGCTGATTTCTCAAAAACAGAGAGTGACCGACCTGATCCTATTTGTCTGGGACAGCTTGTCAGTTTAACAGGTGTTGCAGATACCGTGGACTGGAAGTACAAAATCCCGGATGAAAATGAGGAATTTAACCCCGTTGAAGTTTCACAGGGAAATGATTATTCTTCAGTGTTTGATTATAAATATTATACCGAGTCACAAATAATAACAGCTGATACTGACATAGATACTGTAGGTATTATGTTGGAGCATACTAATTTAAGTAATCTGAAAATTGAACTTACCTGCCCTAACGGAAGCTCAATTATACTTAAAGATTTTGGTGGTCAGGATAAATATTTTGGTGAACCTATTGACGATGAGGCATCGGATGTGGTTGGAGCTGGTTATTATTATTACTGGACAAATAGTCCCGATAATGGAACCATTAATTCTACAACTACAAGCCAGGCATCATTGCCTGCAGGAAGTTATACTTCAGAACAACCATTTAGTAATCTTATTGGCTGTTCATTAAATGGTCAGTGGACAATAACAGTTACTGATAACCAGGTTTTGGATAAAGGCTTCGTATTTGCTACAAGTTTAATATTTAATGATGCATTATTACCTGCTGATTGGGAGTTTGAAAATACTTTTTCCTCACCAATCTGGATAGGTAACGGGATTTCAAATACAACACCTGATGGCAGGGCAAATGGAACACCTACATCAGTTGGGAATACTGAATACCGGTTTCAGGTAACTGATAATTTTTCTTGTAAGCAAGATACCAGTATTTTTATTAATGTTGAAGGCGCTAGTTTTACTGCAGACCCAATAGAAGGTTCTTTTGAACTGGATGTTACCTTTACAAATACTACCAGTTGGGCAACAGATTATAGTTGGGATTTCGGTGATGATTCAGAATTGAGCACAGAAGAAAGCCCAATGCATACCTATACATATCCTGATGGTACTTATATTGTTATATATACTGCCAAAACAGATGATGGTTGTGAAGATGTGGACTCAACAACAATAACTGTGACTATTCCTGATCCGGTTTTTAATGAACCAGCCAATGTGTTTACTCCGAATAATGATGGTACTAATGATATTTTTAATTTGGATGTTGATGATCTGGCCAGTCTGGAGGGCTGGATTTATTCTCGCTGGGGTAAAACAGTTTGTCGATGGAAATCTGTTGAGGAAGCACAATCCGGTTGGGATGGAAAAATTCAGGATAGCAACCGTGAGGCAAACTCAGGAGTGTACTTCTATTATATTAAAGCAGTTGATTATCATGGAGAGGAAATCTTTAAAAAAGGTTATGTGCAGTTGTTTAGATAGTTAGCCTTTTATTAGCTAGTTCATGGTAGACAGTTTGCTGTGGAGAAGACAGAGGTTCAAAAACTGAAGGCTATGAGCTAAAAATGATAAGACACTTTTATGAACGATAATTCGGTGAATTTGAATTTCTTTACCCGTTTATTCTTGAATGACAGGTTTATACTATTTATTATTGTAGTAAACTCCATCGCGATATTTGGTGAAGGTTTTCCTGAGTTCGGTGATGAACTTATTTTCTGGATTAATTTTATCGATAGTATTGTTACTATTCTATTTCTTCTTGAGGCCACTATAAAGATAAGGTATTTTGGATGGAAAGATTATATTCAATCAAACTGGAACAAGCTTGACTTTATTCTTGTGATTCTTTCTATTCCTTCAATATTTTTACTGATTATTCAAAGTGAACATCATGGATTGAGCTTCCTGTTAATTTTCAGGATATCAAGGGTGTTTAAATTTTTCAGGTTTTTTAAATTTATTCCAGGCATTGAAGCATTGGTAGAAGGTGTTCAGCGCGCCATGAAAGCTTCGGTATTTGTGCTGTTTGGATTTTTTGTGTTCAATTTCATTATTGCTGTTTTGTCTAGTTATCTTTTTAAAGAAGCTTCCCCTGAGTATTTTGGCAACCCTTTAAAGTCAATGTATTCAATTTTTAAAGTGTTTACTATTGAAGGTTGGTATGAAATTCCTGATCAACTTGCCATGGATGAAGATAATATGTCTTCTTTTCTGATTAAAGGCTATTTTGTTGTTATTTTAATTATTGGTGGAATTATGGGTTTGTCATTGGTGAATTCTATTTTTGTTGATTCCATGGTTATGGATAATACTGATGAATTGGAACGTAAAGTTGACCTATTAAATCAGAAAGTTGATTTTTTGGTAAATGTCCAAAATCAGAAAAAGGAAGAAGAAAGCTAAGCATCCCAAATTGGGTATTGATGAAAAAAAATATTGCTTTCACCTAATAAGCCTAAAAAAGTTTGATATTATGTAAAAATTTCTATTACTTTTGGTAATATTAATAGGAGAAATCTGATTTATTTTAATAGGGCATACACATGGAAGATAACAAAGAACTGGTTTTTCGTATTCAAAAATTAATTAATGAGAATAAGGGGATTAACTCGCAATTAAAAGAGCTTAAACAGAAAAATGAAAAACTTGAAGATGAGAATCGGAATTATAAACACCTGATAGCCAAGATTCCAGAGGATGCTCTTCCCAAAGGGCTGAAACGTGCCCCGAAATCGAAAACCCTACGTTTTAAAATGGCTACGGTTCTTTATCTGGATATTCAGGGCTTTAAAAAAATATCTGAGTCAATGAAATCCAGCCAGGTTATTGATGAACTTGATCAAATCATTTTCCATTTCAATGATATAGTTGAAAAATATAAAATTCAGAAAATAAAAACTATTGGTGATGCTTATATGTGTGCCGGTGGTGTCCCTGTGAAAAATATTACAAACCCTATTGATGTTGTGCTTGCAGCCCTTGAAATGGAAGATTATCTCGGGCAACTAAAAGATGAATACGAAAAACAGGGAAGAAAATTTTGGGATCTGAGGCTTGGAATCCATACAGGTGCTGTTACGGCCACTATGCAAGGACGGAAAAAAATTTCTTATGACTTGAAAGGTGATACGGTTAATATTGCAACGCGTATGGCAGCTGCCAGTGATTTGGGAATGATAAATATGTCGGTAATGACCTATGAATTGGTAAAACCATATTTTGATTGCGAATATCATGGTAAAATTCCGGTTAAGTACCAGGGAGATATGGAGATGTATTTTCTGAAACGGATTAAAAAGAAATATTCTGAGGATCGCAAACTTGGAACCAAACCAAATGAAATTTTTAGGGTAAAATACCTGATAAGGCAGTTTACCGATTTGCAGGAAATGGTGCTGGATAAGTTGGAAAGAGAGTTGCCTGAATATCTTTTTTATCATAACTATAAGCACACTATTGATGTGGTCAATCAGGCAGAACTAATTGGCTATGGTGAAGGTGTGGACGATGAAGCCATTTTGCTGTTAATGACAGCAGCTCTTTTCCACGATGCCGGCCATACCATTGGCTATGATAACCATGAGTATTTCGGTACACAAATAGCAAGGGAATGGTTGCCAAAATTTAAATATACACAGAAACAAATCGACGATATCTGTGAAATTATAATGGCTACTAAGCTGCCACCGGAGCCAAAAACCCTGCTTCAAAAAATTATTTGCGATTCAGATTTGGATTACCTGGGGCGTAGTGATTTTATTCCTGTTTCAAACACTCTTTACGAAGAGTTAAAAGCCCAAAATAAAATGGCATCCCTGAATGCCTGGAATAAAATTCAGGTGAAGTTTTTATCGGTACATCATTTTTTTACAAAAACTGCCAATAGCTTACGTGAAGTTAATAAACAGGCTCAGATTGAAAGGATTAAGGCATTGGTAAATTGGGATGAGGATTAATTTATAAGGGATAATCATAAGCAGTTTGATGAAACAATTAATATTACACATACCTCATTCTTCCACAAAAATCCCTTATAAGGATGGGTTTATAATTGATGATAAGCTCTTAAGTCGTGAAATTACCAAACTAACGGACTGGTATACTGATGACCTGTTTTATTCAAAAGATGATATTTCAATTGTTGCCGGTTATAGCCGTATATTTTGTGACCCCGAACGATTTGTGGATGACAAAGAGGAGATAATGGCAAAATATGGTATGGGTGTATTATACGAGCGTGTTGATAATGGTTTAAAAATGCGCAATATTAACCCAGCCTTGCGTGAAAGGATAATTAAAGAATTTTACTTGCCACACCACAAAAAGCTGTTGAACGCAGTTAGTTCACATCTTAACATGTACGGTGAGGCCTTGATTATTGATTGCCACTCATTTCCTGACATCCCATTTGAAAGGGACCTTAACAAAGAACCAAACAGACCGGATATTAATATTGGGACGGATAAATTTCACACGCCTCAGCAGTTGATTGATTTTACAACTGTTTTTTTTGAATCCCACAATTTAAGTGTTGGAATTGACTGGCCGTACAGTGGCACAATTGTCCCCTTGGAATATTACGGAAAAGATAAAAGGGTGAAGTCCATAATGATAGAAATTAACCGGAAATTATACCTTGAAGAAGGAACAAATAATAAATTACCTGTATATAATAGATTAAAGAGAATAATTGGGGATTATCTTAAAGAAATTATGTTAGTTAATAATCTTGACTATATGTAAGCGGCTTACTTTAAAAGTATTGTGATTGTTTATTTTTCTTTTTCGGGTTTAATTTTGATTATTTCACCATTTTGGGAAATAACTATAACTCCATTATTCCTTTTTTTAATTTCAAGGAGTTTTTCATAAGTTTTTTTTAATCCTTTTATTACTTTTTCCCTTATATCTTCAATTTGTTCCTTTGTTCCCATAATATTTTGATTTTAGTTCATCCCATCTGTTTTCATTATTTACATTCATTTTATTCATTTCCCCATCTGCTATAAGTTCAAAGGCTGTGTTTGAATTATCTATGAACATCCAATAGTCCGCTATTGGGATGTACAAGTTAAACATGTTTTTTATACCCAGATCATATCTTCTTTTAATTACATCTTTTGGAATATCATGACCTCCTTCTTCTACCCTAACCTTAACCCTTTCTATCGCTAATTCTTTTGAATTTAGCCAGAAATATAACACAGTAACTAAATATCCTGCTTCTTGTGCCCTTTTAATAGTATTTGTATAACTACGTGTTGATAGTGTTGTCTCAAAAGCAAAGTCCTCCCCTTTTTCAATTAGTTCCTTTATCCGGTTAAGCATTAGTCTACCAGCTTTTATAGCTACATTATTTGGATTAAAAGGTGAAAGTCCTTTTGCTATTTCATCTGCATTAACAAACTCGCTACAATTCAACATTTCGGGTAAAATAGTATATGATGCAGTAGTTTTACCTGCACCGTTACATCCCGAAATAACATATAATCTTTTCACATTACAAAGATAGTGAATTATACAAATATAAAGGTACAAAATTTTGTTGATACAGAAGGGATTGTTGTGTTATGATAGAAATTAACCGGAAATTATACCTTGAAGAAGGAACAAATAATAAATTACCTGGCTGGGGTTGTTGTGGAAATAATTATAAAAAAGGAGTCTTAATCCTTATTTTAATGGAATATGCTTTCTGAGACTATCAGAAGATTTTATAAGAGAATTTAAAGATATGGTGTCTTAATCCTTGTTGTAATGGAATATGCTTTCTGAGTCCCAAACCAGTTCGATATTAACAAATTTCTAACAACGTCTTAATCCTTATTTTATTGG
>JBDLJL010000211.1:0-8087 GCA_039714415.1 Bacteroidota bacterium | reverse complement strand
TCAATTATAGGGGTTTTTCCAAGAATGAAGAACATTTTGGGTTTAATCTTATCTAAATCCCTACGTACTTCCTCCTTTTTTAACCTCAAGTCTAAAGGGGCGAATATTGCACCTATTTTTAAACAAGCGTACATTAAAGCCATATGTTCAGGAAAAAGCACTAATTGCGTAGCTACGATATCACCTTTTTTTATGCCCATATCGAGCAAACGGAGTGCAAAAAAATCAGTTAATGTCTTCAGCTGTTTATAGCTTAAAGTCTTATCATCCTCATGCTGAATAATAGCCGTTGCATCAGGAGTTTCTCTTGCCCATTTATCTAAGTAATTGTTAAGTAAAGGTAATTTCCATTCTTGATTTTTCATAAAATTTGTTTAGTGTTATTTTAAATACTCATTTAATTGTTCTTGTTTTATTAAATTAATGTAACAAATTTAATCTGTCCTCCTTTTATCACTGCTTCTCCTTTTTTATTTAAAACATCGAAATATAATATTTTTTTATCCTTTTTCAATAACCTTACAGTAATAAAATTTGGAGGAATAACCATCCCGGTAAATTTTGCTGAAACTGATTTTATTTGGTTTAAATCATTTTCGAGCTCTTTAGATACAATCAAATTAACTGTTTTGGCAAATGTGCAGGTACCCTGCAAAATAATATCAGGTAAACCTATAGATTTGGCAAATTTTGGATTTGTATGGATAGGTGCATCAATTTCCGCTTTTTTTGCATAGGTATAAGGTAATTTTTCATCTATTTCAATTGTATCTTTCCAAATAGCTGAACCTTCAATTTTGTCTGTCTGTGGAATTTGCCCAAGGCTTTGTCCCTTACCGATGCATTTTACCCCAAACAATAAGCCTCCGGAATATTCCGTTGCAACCAACTCATTGCCTGAATAATATTCAAACCGGATTAACATTTTAGTGCCTTTTTTATGAGGCTTAATGCTCCATATTTTGCTTTTAACAGTTAAATCAGAGTTAATTTCTGCTTCATTATTAAAAATAATGTGTTCTGATTGATGAACTATGGTTTTGAGGATTTTATCTTCGATCGGTACTTCCAGATAATTATTCAAATTTTCAATTATTTTCCAACTAATTTTAGTATAATATAAAGGATGTAAACCTTTTGTTTTTAAATCCGCCGGAATATTTGCCACAACCTCATTATAATTTGATACACTCTCATTAGTAAGCAAATAATTAAAGTCTTTTATCTCTGTATCAATAACATCTGATGATATTTTTAGCCTTTGCCGAAAAATAAAACGTATGGCAGCAATTATTTTATTCAAAAGTTTTTTTTTAGTATTTGTTATAAATTATAAGCTATAAAATTAAGAAAGCTTTTTATTAAAGCGAAATAAGTAGTCCCTAAAATCTATTTAATTTGAATTTTGTTGAAAAGCTACGGGATCCTGATCGTGGATTATTTGCTCCTTGATGTAGGTTTCCTGCTACCCTGAAACAAGTTCGGGTGGCATTTGGTTTATCAGTTACTTATCAGTTACTTATCAGTTACTTATCAGATAAAATATACCCGACACGTGAAATACTTTCAATTTTAATTGTAACATCCTTTACAAGATATTTACGTAGTTTGGTAATAAATACATCAAGGCTTCTACCTGTAAAATCGTCGTTTTGTACCCAAACGGAAAGCAAAATTTCTTCACGTTTGGCAATAGAGTTCTTAGATAAACAGAGCATTCGCATTATTTCTGCCTCTTTTTTGGTAAGTCTTTTCGTAGAGCCATTATGAAGTAAGGACTGGCTATTATAATCAAAACTATTATCTTCCAGATACTCAGCAAGTAGAAAGCCCATGCTAACATCATCTTCAGCTAATAGAATTTTGATTTTATTTTTTTGCATTTTATCAATTACAAATTAGAAGGTTTATTAATTCAGTTTTGCTGATTCAAAGGCTCATTTTTATATGTAAAAAGGTTCTTGTTTCTGGTTACTGATTGTTTTGGTTCTGGGTTAAAATAGCATTGTTAAACATTAGTGTTATTATCAGCTTGAAAGCTGTATTACAATTACTTGTTAACGATACTTTTTTACATAAGGCAATGTAGGCCACAAAATTGGTGCACTGAACAAAAAGAAAACAAACTCAAACAATGCATTACTTTTTTTAGCTTTAATCCCTTTTCGCCTACTTAGAAAAGCATCAAATGTATTACCGGCAAGATTACCAAAATATATAGCCCTGATATAAAGGATAATATCCTTAGTAGTTTTTTCACCATAGAATTTAAATAATTTGTCGGTCATTTCTTCATCAGGCTTTCTATCAGTTTCTGCATAATGTTGGGCATATAATAAACCTAAGGTTTCAAAGTCATCAGAATCCGCATTGAACTGAAGATTAAGCAGACTTTTGACTTCATCTCTGTTAATACCACTTTTAACAGAAAGTTTTGCATGGTACCATGCACAATATACACAACCATTAACCGCAGTGGTTACAAGCATTATTTTTTCCATAAAGGACCTGGAAACCCTTTTTGCCTTTTTTGCTCTTGAAAATTGCTTTGCATTTCTAATCAACCAACCGAGATCTGTCATTAATAAACTGAATGTATAAATTTTTCTGTTGAAATATTGCATAATTTTCAATCTGACAAAATTTCAACAAAGATAAAATAAACCGTTCATTTATGATCAGAATTTGACTTTCAAAAATTTGACTTTCTTTTTATAAGAACTTTCAACATAATTCATTTATCAAAAAAACTTACAAATTATATGTTAATAATAAAATTAACATATAATATTGTAACGGATTAAACATATAAAACATTTACACTTTTAATTTGATTACCTTAATAAAGTATATTTTGAATTAAATTTATTTCATAATTTTGAAAGAATGAAACTTAATCGCTCCACAAGAATACGGTTAAGTTTCGACAAGCTCAACTAATCTAATTTCAGCAACTTAACTTAAAAATTAAACTGTGAAAACTAAAAACTTAAAAAAAGTGTCATTTACCCTTAAAAAAACAATAGCAATCCTCACATTTACACTGCTATTATTCAATGGATCGGCTGTTTATGCTCAAATATCATCAGATCAACAAACTGAATTAAATAAATATGAAACATTGGTTAATAATTTCAAAAATCAAAAGAATTACAAGATGGTTGGTTATTACTTGTATAAAAGTGCCGCTGTCTACCTGAAGGCAGGTGAACACCAAAATGCTATTAATATGTATTTGGAATCTGCCCGGTACTATGAACAAATTGGCAATTATAACAATAAGAAAAAAATATATAGTAATATTGCTTTTGTATATGCTGAGATTGGACAACTTAAAAATGCAAAAAAGTTTTATGGTAAAAGCCTTGAAATTAGCCGAAGGTTAAACAATAGCAACGATGTTTCAGCCTCCTTAATGGAAGTAGCAAGTATTGAAATTTATTTACAGGATTATTCCAAAGCGCAAACAAATCTTGAAGAAGCTTTAAAAATTGCCAATTCACTGAATGATGCAATATTATTGAGGGCATGCTATCGCTTGCTTGCCCAGTTGCATAAGGCCAATGGCAACAAGAAAAAATCAGAACAATATTATAACAATTATTTAATCTACGATAAACAAGTTAAAGGGGAAAGGGCAATTAAGCAGGATGAAATGGCTGATAAAATCAATGAAGCTGAAAAAGACAAAGCACAAAAACTGTCTGAAAAAAATGAGGCAAACACGGTTTATAATCTTCTGGAATTAAGAAAAAAAATCTCGGAAGATTCTTTATCTAATACTATTGCAGTAAGAGAAGATGTGATAAATAGAATAGAAGGAAGGAATAATCTTATCAATAAGATAAATAAAAACCTAAAACAGGATTCCAAATATTATCAAAAAGTGATTGATAACCTAAAACGACAACTATTTTGGGTTGTTTTTGGAATTGTTTTATTAATTATTCTGGCAATGGGGACCATTGTAGCATTTTTGAAAAAAATAAAAGCTTATAAACAACTTGAACAGAAAGTCTTTGAAATGGAAAGTATAATTGCTAAAATGAAAAATGAATTGTCAAATAATAAAAAAACTTAATTTTATTAAATTCCTAAACCAGCAGCGTAATAACAATTATTTACAACAAAAAACCATACAATACCGTACTCATATTCAGAAATTTATGCAATACTGTTCAAATCTCTAATTAAAATCACCTTTTCGATATCTTTCAATAATCATGCGGGTAGTTAAATATATGAGAATAATTGCGACAATTGAAATCCCAATCCATAAATAATATGGTGGAATATTCCATACAAGCTCAGCTTTTTTACTATTTTTACCGTAATAAACCTTTTTCGTGTTAAGTAATTCAATAGCAGGAATTTCTTTGGGAACACTTTCTTTAAAGTAGCTTAAATCATAAACCGGAAATTTAGCCTTGGGCATACCAAATTTTAATTTATAGGATTTTCCACGTTTTAAGTAGGTAATTAAGTAATTTTTTAATTGATAAGCATTTACATCTACTACCCTTATTGGAATATTATCTTTATTATCAACTACCAGTTTTAAATTTTTGGTTTTGAAACGAGGTAAAATTACCGTATTGTTCCTATCAGAACCCAGAAAAAACTCCTTACTTATATCATCAAAATATAACACTCCGCCCGTATTATGATCCTCATCTAATTCCTTATATATATTAGCCCTTCTTAAATAATACCTTGAACCTTTAATCCGAAAACTAATTTTATCAATAAAATGGGAACTGGTAAATTTCAAACTTATTATTGTCTTATCAAGTGTATCTTTATGGCTTATTAATGGTTTAACCAGTTCAAAATATTCTTTATCAATATCAGGTTTACTAATCGCATATACTTTCATTACCTCAACCGATTCATCTTTATAATCATTAAAAATAAATTGATAGTAATTAAAGCCAGTGGTTGGAATGTTTGTTATAACCAACTCCGTAGTAGCTGAATCGCTATAAGCTGCCTGTACCGAAAAGTTCTTTTTGATCACGTACCATTGTTTTTGGTCATATGATCCATTAATTTTTAATTTATTTTTTAATCCTTTATTGGGTATTTTAAGAATAAAATTGTCGATATTTTTTAATGAATCATTTTCAACTATTATATTAGCGATACGCTTAAACTTTTTATGTTTATTTTTTAATATTTTCAGCTCCTTTTTTGAAATGGAATCCATATATACCCAATCTAATCCATAAATAAATGGAATTTCTTCCCTATCATTATTTTCAATCCTTATATCAGGGAAATTTTGTTGCAACCTGGAACTAATGTCAGGTGTAAGGTAAATTTTATAAAACCCTGACTTTTTATTACTTTTTATTTGAGCTTCGTACATATACTGTTGTGCAGAAACTAAAGTTGAACTAATAAAAACAAATATAATTATTATGAATTTATTCATTTTTGCTAATTTTAGAAATATTGAACTGATAAACAAATGCAATAAATAGTAAAATCCCCCCCATTCCAATAAAGGAAATTGTTCTGTTTTCGATATCCATAAACTGAATATCCAAAATAAAAAGTTTCAACAGGGCAACAAAAATAATAAATAATGAAACCTGCCTTAATTGCTGACTATGAACAGCCGTACCAATTAATGTTATAAGTGCAGCAAATCCCGACCACAATATTGTATACGGCATACGGTGTACTTTTTCAAGAATATCAGCTGTTGCAATGTTGTTTTCACTTAATGATAATATCCAAACATGATCTAATTCAAGGCTTAAAATTGTTAAAACAATTATAATAAAAGGCCAGAGTGTGAACCGAGACCAAAACTTATGATCCTCTAGCAACGTCCTGTAATTCAAATATATTGAAAAAGCCATGGCAACAATTATAAGCGAAATGAATAAATGATACCAGAACTGCGAGAGAGTTATCCCCCCCCCGGATAAATATTCATCCCTGCTTTGAATGATTATTAATGTGTAGTGGAAAAAGAAAAAAACGATTGACAAACTTATTAAAACGCCACCTATGAGCTTTGCCTTCTTGTTACTGATAACTATCAAAGGTATACTCAATAAAAAAATGAATAAAAAATTATAAATACCCAACAGAATTTTACGGCTGAGTTCAGATTCAATAAATATGGTGATATTATAGTCTATTTCTATATAGATATTCAAATAAAAGATACTGACTGCAAAAACGCCAACCATAGCCTGGTACAAACTAATTTTTACAGGTTTCAGGTAATATATTTTTTCTTCTGTGCTAACAAGGTATATACATACCAACAAACCAATACTACTCATTAAGCCGGAAACAAAATCAACATTTACAAACATATTTCTTAACTCAGCCTGGGGCGATATCATACTATAAGTCTGATACAGCTCAAAGATTGTATTCCCGGTTACAACTAATATCCAAACCGCAGAAAAAATCCGGAACATTTTTATGTCAATTTTTTGCGACACCCATAGCAGAAGAACCATTTGAAGCGACCAAATAATCGTAATTGTTTTCCCTACAAACTGGACCGGTACAATTAAAGATAGAAAAACCATAGATAATCCTATTAACAGGAATAATAAGCCTCTGTCTGTACGTTTTATATTTAACAGAATAAAAAGAAAAAACAGGTTTAAAATTGCAACAAATGCCGTGAATAGCCCTTTGAAATCAGGATTTAAAACATCTAATAAAATGCTACCGGCTGTATAATAAAGAGTATTTAATACAATAACTGATGACAATTCAAAAGGGATAAATGCTTTTGAATGCCTTATTTTACTAATTGTATTTATCGGGAATAATATTATATAGAAAATAGTGAGGTAAAAAAAAGCGCTACCATAATTAGCATAATCATAATATTTTTCTGCATTATAAATCCAAATAAGAAAATAAAGGCCCGTAAAGATAAAAGCCTGAAGGTTCAAAAATATATTCTTCTTGAAAAACACAACAGTAAGTACACCAATATCTAAAACCAAAATATAAATAAATAAGAGTTCAATTTGCGATTGGTCATAATTAATAAGAAATGGTGCTGTGTAAGCTGCTAATACAGACAGCATAGCTAAAGACACCCTGTCATAAAAGAAAGATAATAGTACAGAAAAAGTAGTAAGAAATATAGTTATTAAAAATGCATTTCCGGTACTAAATAAATGGTGATTATAATATGCCGATGCAAAAATATAATATAAAATACCAAGTGCGGTACCTGTTATAATAGAGCTAAAGGCTTTTTGCTTTTCCCTGAATTGATGTGCCAATAAAATTAAGGCTGAACTAATTATCAATGCTAAAACAATCCGTCCATTAATGTTAATCCATACATCCAAAATAGAATACCTGACAAAAAAACCAATTCCGACAAGTAATATTAAACTGCCCAATACCGTAATAATATTGGCTGCTATAAAATATTCCTTTATATATCTTTCAAACCGGACACTTTTAATAATTAAAACAACTTTAAAATACAGCTTATAGACACTTGATTCTTTGATTTTTTTTGATTTAGTCGGTCTATTTTTCAGTACAGATTTTGGTGCAATCTTATCTAATTCATGGATCACAGAGCTAAGTTTTCTGTTAATTCTCATTACATAGATAACCAATGCAATAAATACAGAGACAATTAAATAAATGCCATATAGACCAAGTTTAAGAAGAAATTCCATTATTTGATTAAAGTTTCTGCTATACTTCGACTAGCTCAGCATAAAATAGTCAGCCTCTATTAGCAGATTTTATTATTTAATTAGACCTTAGGTATAGGTAATTTTTGATTTTTGCTCAAAGATAAAAATATTTTTATAAGTAGTTTATCCTTGTAAAAATTCTTAATGCATAAATTGCGCCAACTATATAATTAAAAACTATTTCAACACTAGTGTCAAGTCAAGTGTCAAAGTTCGGGTAATCTAAACATGTGTGAACCCGTCAGACCACTTGGAGTGGTCAGACGGATAAAAATGCATCTGAAACAAAATGCTTGACTTGACACTAGGAATCAAGGTTTAATTTTATGAATATTAGGCAATCTACCATAATAACATTTTAATGGTTTTTCTTCACTGATTATAGCA
>JBDLJL010000210.1:0-8197 GCA_039714415.1 Bacteroidota bacterium | reverse complement strand
TAATGCTAAAAAGCTCAAGCTATATGGTTTCTTGCTAATTTTTTCTGCTAATTTTTTCAGGTAGTGATTTAAAAGGGCAATACTTCCAAATATAAACAAAGCACTAGCTGACAGGAACAAAGCTGCGTTTTCATCAACAGACGTTATTAATGAGTAAAGTACAAGACCTGCTGAGCCCAGAATCCCGATAATGCCCAATAATTTGTTTGAAACATTTATCTTTCCTGGGGTATCAAGAGTGGGAACTTTTTCTTTTACCAAATTAGCAATGGGGTTTTTGAGACTTTTTATAGTTATAAAGTAAATGGCAATTAAGGCAATTAAGATTCCACTAAATGCGCCAATAATTAGTGTAATTGGGTTAATGAATATTTGTAGTAAATTGGTTTTAACGGCATCCTGCCAAACAGAATTCAATCCGGCAATTATTCCATAATTATAGACAATCCCCATAAGGGATCCCAATATTCCACCTATAACAATTATGATAATAGATTCATAAAATCGTATTTTTAATATTTGATTTTTTTTATAACCTAAACCTGATAAAATACCGGTTTCCTGTTTTCGAGATTCGGTATTTAATGAGTAAATAAGCACCGTTAGCAAAATACCTGCTACAATAACAAAAAAGCTAAGGCTTAAAAAGAGCCCCCCAAAATCTACCGAATTATTAACTGCATTTAGGCCATGTGTTTTCACATCCGTAAATACCAGTTTAAAATCAGCAGGGTTTAATCTTTTCAATAACTCATTTTGCAGTTTTGATTGTTCAACATTGTTTTTACCAAATCGAATGGCCGTGTAATTACCAAATTTATTATTCCATAAATGTTGACCCATTTCAGATGAAATAAATGCTTTGGGTGTACCACGGTAATCATTCCAATATTCCTCGTCTTTGTCCCTGATTTTATCCAGGTCAATGGGAATCCCTGTTTCCCAGTCTCGACAATTCCCGGCATCTGATAGGCCCGGAAAGGAAGGCATCAATGAATTGTTTAATATGGTACTTTGTGTAGGGATTATATCATTTATAATAAAGCTTTTATTTTCTTCAACAAGAGTGCGTAAAGGACCAATGATATAGTATTTAAGATTAATTGAGTCGCCTTTTTTTACTTGTAAATCATTGGCAAGCCATTCATTAATAACTATTTCATTTTCAGATAACTGATTCGGAATGATTGGTTCTGTAGCAGCTGTTACAAAAGAATAGGGTGTTTCTTTATCATTAAAACTAATGGAATTGACTAAATAAGTTAAAACCTGTTCATAAGGAATATTTATATTAGCAGCTGCTTCGGAGATTGCTTCATCAATAAATATCCTGCTTGATACAAGTTCATATTTCCCCTGTTCCTTTAATTCTTGAATCTTTACTCCTACATCTTCTAATTGCCAAATTTCATTTAGGGTTTCATCTAGTTTTGTTGAATTAAGCTTTTGGTTCTCGTCTTCAGCAACAAGAATCAAATTTGAAAGCCCTTTTAATTCTAGTTTTTCAGACAGATATTTATGAGAAACAAAAATATTATAAGGTGCTGTCTGGTTACTTTTTAAACTGAACCTTCCGAGTGATTTATCATCAGCAATATATATTATCTTTAACCTAAGTGCAATAGAATTGTTTTCTTGCGAAACAAATGGTGCATTTAATGGGATAACATCCGCATTTTGTACCCTTAGTAATAGTTCGTCACCAACTTTCAAATTTAAATTTTGTGCCGTATTTGCACTGATTATAGCTTCATCAGCTTTTAATTCAGGCATTTTTATATCAGAAAGTTGCCAGAAACTACTTTTAACACCCAGTACATTGGTTGAATTAATCCTTTGTCCTCCGTCAGAATTTATTGCAATCCCCTGAACTATTAGCAATGAGGCTGTCGAAATATTCAGCTTATTTGAAATTTCATCAGCTAATTTGGCCCTGACAAAACGATCACCGGTTTGCAAAGCAAATTTGGTAGCCCCAAGCCGTTTTTCAACCAATTGTGTTAATGTGTATTTTACTGAATCGCCAACAATTAATGCTCCGGTTAATACAGCTGTACTTATAATGGTGCCAGCCAAAACAGCTAAATGTTGTCGCCTGAAATACCAGAGGCTTTTAAGTATTAGTTTGTATAAGGACATTTTTATTTAAGAGTTATGTGATATTATAAAAAAGGCTAAGGCGTAGGCTGAGGGGGTTTTAATAAAACTCATAGGTTTTCAGCTGACTCCTTTAGACATTGATTATTTTCAAATACAATTGAATAAATGAATAAAAGTTTAAAATATTCAAGTATGGTTGAATATTTTCCATGATTTATTAAATATTCAAATACGTTTGAATTATTTTAAGTTTTAACCAATTTTCCATCCAACAACTCATAAACCACATCCATTTTATTGGCCAGTTCTTGTGAATGCGTAACAACAATCATTGCTACCTGGTGCTTTTTATTTATTACAGAGAGCAATTCACCCATCTGTTCTGCTGATTCTTTATCAAGTGAGCCTGTGGGTTCATCGGCAAGAATAAGTTCAGGCTCGTTAATTAATGCCCTGACAACCGTTGCACGTTGTGATTCGCCACCTGATAACTGCCCCGGGCGTTTATGTATATCATTAGCCAGGCCAACACTATCCAGCAAATTAATAGCCCTGTCATAGGCTGCTTTTTTTATAGACTTATCCTTTTGTGGTATTACAGGGACCAACACATTTTCAATCAAGCTGAGTTGTGGCAAAAGATGGTGCATTTGGAAAACAAAACCGATATGCTTATTGCGAATTTTTGCTAACTGGTTCTCATCAAATTTGTTTATTTCATTTCCATTTAGTTTCACTATTCCTGAATTGGGAATATCCAGTGTTCCTATAATGTTTAGCAATGTACTTTTCCCTGATCCGGAAGGGCCAATAATGGCAATAGAGTCACCTTTATTTACATTTAATGAAAGCTCATTCAAAACCTCTTGCTTAACTAATGTTCCAGGATTTTGGTAGTATTTACTTATTTTATCTAGTTCTACAATCATGGTTTATCTTTTTGGTTTTAGTGAGTGCTTAACCATAAGGTAATTTTTAGTCTAAATTTACTATGGTTATTTGTTGATTTGTTTATCTGTTTATAAGCTGCATAATTAAGCATATATGGTATAAACAGATAACCAACATGCATTTTAATCATTTACCCACTAAATTTGCAGTAATATCATCTTTTTTTTTATGTTTTATTCCTTCTTTTTAGCTTCTATTTTCTTTATCACTTTATCAAAATCTGATGAAATTTTTTGTGTTTTATTAAACTTATCGTATTCGCTATGTGCTTTTTCTTTGGCTTGAATAGCAGAGACCCTTCCTTTTCCCGAAAGAACTTTGTATTCGTTAAATGTCAGGAACTTGTTTACACTTTCGGCAAATTGTTGCATTGTAAAGGTGTTTCTGTTTTCTATGATGTTTTCTACGTAATCAAAAAATCCGGAAATAGATCTTTCCAGTTTTTTGATTTCTTTTTCGTTTAAATAATTTTTGGCAATACTTGTGTCGGATTTTATAATGCGACCATCAGGCGAGTTTTTCCAAGTTTTTAAGCCCATATAATCTTTTTGGGCATCGGCACTTTTATAAATTATTTCACTTGCGGTTTGACCAGATATTGCAAAATGAAACTTGTTTTGAACTGTTGCATAAAAGTCTTTTGTGGTTTGTGAATTTTTGTCATAATCAATACTGCATTCCGAAAATATATCGGTTATTTGCTGATATATTCTACGTTCGCTTGTACGAATGGAACGAACTCGTTCTAACAGCTCACGAAAATAATCTTTACCAAAATAACGACCATTTTTCAATCGGTCATCATCCATAATAAAGCCTTTAATCATAAACTCACGCAATAAATTAGTTGCCCATATCCTAAATTGCGTTGCTTGCGTTGAATTTACTCTATATCCGACAGAAATTATGGCATCGAGATTATAATATTTTGTAGGCTTTGTTTGTGTTTTCCCTTCAATGGCACCGTGTTGAGTGGTATGTTCCAAAATGGAACTAACCATATCTTCTTGCAGTTCTCCGCTTTCAAAAACATTTTTTAAATGCTTGGTTATAGCTGGACGTTGAACTCCAAATAAAACGGCAATGCGTTCTTGTGTAAGCCATACATTTTCGTTATGAAAAAATATTTCAACTTTTACATCTCCGTTGGGCGATGTGTAAAGCAAAAATTCGCTAAACTGGTCTTGTAAACTTAATTCTTTCATTATTACACACTCTCCTCCACAATTTTAATTTCTTCTTCCGTAAGTTCGTAAAGCTCATAAACCATTTGGTTTATTTGTTTATCGGTTTCGGAAATATTGCTATTAGTCAATATGGGTTTTTATAAATCACTAAAAATATAAATTTTCGCCGTGCGTAGGAAATAAAACAACTCTTTTGCAATTAACACCTTAAAATTTGTAATATTTGTATTTAAACAGCAACTCGTTGTTCCGATTAAAATTCGCCCACAACCTTTTCATAAACTTTCAACACCTTTTTTGTTAGCACATCATTAGTGAAATTTTCCAGTACTGATTTTTTCCCTTTTTCACTCATTTCATTGATTTTTTCGGGCTCAGATAACACTTCTGCCCATTTTTCTGCCAAAGCTTCCGCTGTATTGGGTTCATAGAGCACACCGCCACCAGTTGTTTCAACAATTTCAGTAAATGCACCTAATGATGGTTGGACCAAGGGAATCCCACAGGCTAGTGATTCAATCTGATAAGTACCAAAAGCCTCGCCTTTTAATACCGGTACTGATAAAATGGTAAGTTTTTTATAATATTCACTCAATGACTCTGTCCTGAAATCGTCAATAATTTCAACATCCTGCCAAAGTTTATTCTTTTTCAGCTTTTTAAATTGCTTGTTTACAAACCGTTTATCGTCAGCAGTCATTCCACCTGACAATTTCAGCTGAACATTTTTAAACTCCGGGTTTTCTTTTAATTTGATAAAAGCATCTATCATAATACCAAAACCATGCTCCTTATACATTCTTGAAAGGTATCCAATTGCAGGCGGGTTTTGAACAGGAACAGAAGGTTTGTATAAATCCTGGTCAATTCCGATATGCACCACATGAATTTTCTCATCAGGAATTTGCATTTTCCTTTTCATTTCAGAGGCATAATAATCACTTACAGCAATAAAAGCATCAACATCCTTTGCTCTTTCTGCCATAATGTTCCAAACCTTTTTTTGATAGAAGTCATTCATGGCATCTACCCAAACATCTTCGTCCTGTAAAGAACAAACAACAGGAATTTGAAGCTGTTCACGAAGTTGTTTAGCTAAACCCAGTAGTAAAGCATTTGAAAGATGCACAACATCCGGTTTTTCGTGATTCTTTAAAAAGTCAATTAATTCCTGAAGTTCCTGATCCTGATTTCCCTGGCTACCTTTTAACATGGAAATGGTCATTTCTTCAAGGCCTTCTGTACGTGTTGAACCTGCTTTTTTTGCCGCATATCTTAAAATTGCAGATGAATTAAAAAACTTTTCCATCCATTTTGGCATTTTCCGAAACAATTTAAAATTTTGTTTCAGGTAAACATTTACCGCACCATAAAAAATAGGGCTTGTATCTTCTTCAACACCATGTTCAAGGGTGAGGGGTAAATAAATGGGCAACATCATGGCATCGTGGCCTAAATCAATTAATGATTTTGTGTACCCGCTGTCGCGAAGGCAGTTACCGCAATAGAATGTACCACCGAAACCGGGGACTATGTTTACTATTTTCATATATTTTTGTTTTATTTTTCACCACTAAGTGCACTTAGAAACACTTAGCCTGCTTTATTCATAAAAAATGATAAAAAGCGTGTAATATGTTAATTATTAATTGTTAATTCAATTATGTCAAAAAAACTTTATTTTTATCATTTTTAACAAGTGCATTTTTTTAAATCCGTCTACTTCCTATCAAAGCCTTTGAAATAGGAAACTATATCAGCAGGCTTCGATAGTCGTATACGAATCTAAAAAAACACATGAATTTTGCAGGTTAGGACGTGTATGATAATTAAATATTTTATTGTAACAATTTACGATCAAGAGATTGACGAATATTTGATTGACGATGGTAACAACAATCAAGTAATCGTAAATCTGAAATCGCATATCGCAAATCAATTATTTCTTCAATCCAAATGCATAAACTCTTCCATCTTCAGCGCCGATTACAATCATGTTATTAATAACAGCAGGGGAAGCACTTATTGGGCTTCCTATTTCATAAGACCATATTTTCTCACCGGAATTTATATTTAACATATAAATCCGTCCATCACCGGAAGCAATTACTACAACGTTTTTTGTTATTACTGCGGAACCATTTACTTTTCGCAATGTTTTAAATTTCCAAAGTAATTTCCCAGTTAATTTATCGAAGCAATATACATTTTTATCTTGAGAACCAATAATTACTTTGTTACTAGAAACAGCAGGTGTAGCCAAAAACGGACCGGCTCCTTCATATTTCCAAAACGTTTTCTTTGTTGTTAAATCAATACTATAAAATGCCCCATCGTAATTTCCAAAATATACTTTATCATTTTCTATAGTTGGTGATGATGCTATGTATGTACCAACATCAATTTTATCAGCAGCCTTGCCTGTATTTGTATTTACCAAATGTATAAAGCCATCGCAACCACCAAATATTGCCACTTTTCCATCAGTTGCCGGTGCTCCGTTTATAAAATTATCGGTTTCATATTTCCAGCTTAACTTTCCGGTTTTAGCATTAACACAATGTAGGAAAAAATCATAACTACCGGTAATAATTTGTTTTTCTTTTTTATCTGGCATGTAAACCCAACTTGATGGGCCTGAAATTTGTCCTTCAGTAATATATTTCCATTTCAATTTACCTGTTTTACTATCAATAGCATATAAATTTCCTTCAAGCGAGCCTATGTATATAATACCATTCAGAAAAAGGGGGGAAGCTTCAAGAGAAGCCCCACAGTTGTATTTCCAGTTAAGATTGCCTTCTTTAGTTATAGAATAAAGATATCCATCATTTGAGCCGATATATATATTCTTACCACAAATTACAGGTGAGGATTTTATAACATCCCCGGCTTTATAACTCCACAATAGTTTAAGCGATTTGGGAAGTTGAATATTTGTAAATCCTGTTAATGACTGGTTCCCACGGAAAGATGGCCAACAAGTTTTGTTTTGGCTTACCCCTGTAAAAGAAACAGTTAGGATTAGAATTAAGTTGACAATTATTATTTTCACGCAAAGACGCAAAGGCGCAAAGAATTGTATTTTGAGGTGTTTCATGTGTCTATTTTTATTGTTTTTCATTTACCACATGGAACATCCTAAATAGTCATTACCTTGGGTGGCAAAGCCTTTACAATGGATATTTCATGTTATTTTTTTATAATAATGTTTCTAAAAGGCAGATAACTTATAGTTTAGCACGTCATGGCGAGGAACGAAGCCATCTCCTAGTTGTCGGAGACCGCTTCCTCATACTTCGTCGCGGTGACGTTCCTTTTTTTTAGCTTCTTACTTGCCACTTTTTTGGTTATATTTTTTCAATGATATAGCCCCCGTCGGACAAGCCGCCGCACATTTTATAGCTGTTTCAGTCAGTGCTTTTTTCATAGATTCCCCAAACGGGACATCAATTTGAACATTAAAGCCCCGTCCTACACTTGTCAACCCGGTTAATTCACCATTTTTAACGGTTATATCTACGCATAAATTACATCGTATGCATTTTTCCGGTTCATAAATTACGGTATCATGTTGATCATATTTTTTAATGGATTTTCGTTCCCCAAACTTATATTTTCTCTGGTCTGCCTTATATTGATCAGAATAGATTCTTAGTTTGCAGTCATCTATTTTACGGCAATCGCAGTGCATACAGCGTTGCGCTTCCAATATTGCTTCTTCCTTTGTAAAGTCCCCCATTTTCCCTTTTTTAAGCTCAATTCTTTTTTCGGGTATTGCCTCTTTCATATACTCATCTAGCTCTGTTTCAAATAACTTTCCGAATTTAGAGTTGAACATCTTATGAGCTTTTTTGGGTCTTTCTCCTTTCAAATAGATGTTTGCTGAATTAGCAGCAATTTTCCCCTGGGCTACGGAATTTACAGCCATTCGCCTTGAGCGAATTATATTTCCACAT
>JBDLJL010000209.1:0-8252 GCA_039714415.1 Bacteroidota bacterium | reverse complement strand
CCAATTGGGGCATCGACTTTTTTTAGTTGTTGGGAAGTAATTCCTTTTGATCTGAGTTTTTGAAAAACCGATTTCACTTTTTCCGGACTACCCATCATGATGAATATACCAACAGATTGTCGTTTTCCACTAGTTATGCCTCATCCAAAAAAACTACATTTGCATCCTAAATTAATCTAGTAATTAGAAATGTTTTTTAACTCTATTGACTTTGCGCTATTTTTGCCGATAGTTTTTATTCTTTACTGGTTTGTAACGAATAAAAACTTAAAATCTCAAAACTTTTTAATAGTTGTTTCAAGTTACATATTTTATGGTTGGTGGGATTGGCGATTTTTATCGTTAATATTATTTAGCACAATAATTGATTATTCGATTGGAGTAAAATTATCAGATGAAGTAAATAAATCAAAAAGGAAAGTACTACTATGGATGAGTATTTTGGTAAATCTTGGATTTTTAGGATTTTTCAAATATTATAACTTCTTTCTCGACAATTTTATAACTGCATTTTCATTCTTTGGAGCAGAAATAAAAGGCAATTCATTAAATTTAATTCTACCAGTTGGAATCAGTTTTTATACTTTTCAAACATTGAGTTATACTATTGATGTTTACAAGAGAAAACTTGAGCCAACAAAGGATTTCATAGCCTTCTCTGCCTTTGTTAGTTTCTTTCCTCAATTGGTAGCTGGCCCAATTGAACGAGCAACAAATTTGCTGCCTCAATTCTACAAAAAACGAAGTTTTAACTACAACAGAGCAGTTGATGGGATGCGTCAAATATTATGGGGTTTATTTAAGAAGATTGTAATAGCCGATAATTGTGCAAAATATGCAAACATAATTTTTAATAACTCCGATGACTATTCAGGGAGTACACTGGTATTAGGAGTGATCTTTTTTACTTTTCAGATATATGGAGATTTCTCAGGTTATTCAGATATTGCAATTGGAGTTTCGAGACTATTTGGTTTTAATCTAAAACAGAATTTTGCATTTCCGTACTTTTCAAGAGATATTGCAGAATTTTGGAGACGTTGGCATATTTCACTTTCAACTTGGTTTAGGGATTATCTATATATTCCATTAGGTGGCAGTCGTGGAGGAACTTGGAATAAAGTGAGAAACATTTTTGTAATTTTTATTGTGAGTGGTTTTTGGCACGGAGCAAATTGGACTTTTATTGTTTGGGGATCATTAAATGCTATATATTTCTTACCACTTTTATTGACCAATAGTAACCGAAATAATTTAGAAATTGTTGCTAAAGGCAAATATTTACCTACATTAAAAGAATTATCTCTTATTCTATTTACCTTTTCTCTTACAGCTTTTGCTTGGATATTCTTTAGAGCAGAAAACATACAACATGCTATAAACTATGTCTCAAAAATAATGTCTCATAGCTTATTTGATATGCCTTATTTTATAGGAATAAGAGAAGCAGCTCTGACTATTATTCTAGTTGCTTTTTTCCTATTAATTGAATGGATGGGTAGAGAACAGCAATACGCTATTAAGACAATAGGGGTGAAAAGTAATAAGCTATTTCAATGGGGATTCTATTATGTGATTGCAATGATAATTTTCTTATATGGAGCAAGTAGTCAAAATTTTATATACTTTCAATTCTAATAATTATGAAAAGATTTATTTTCAACTGTATCCTTTTTATTACTGTAATTTTGGCTTCTATCTATTTTATATTATCCAAAACAGATGGATATGCAGATCCATATTACTTGAAATTCACAACTCCAAAGCAAAATAGTTTAATAATTGGGAATTCAAAAGCTGCACAAGGTTTAAACCCTAATGTAATTAATGAAATTCTAAATATTGAAATATATAACTATGCGTTTGCAATAAATACTAGCCCATATGGACCTGTATATTTAGAAAGTATAAAACGTAAACTTACTCAAGATAATTCAAACGGTATTTTTATTGTAACTATTGACTGTTGGAGCATTACCAGTAAATGTAGTAACCCAAATGACATTTCAAATTTCAGAGAAAAAGAATCTAGTGTAGGCACAATAAAAGTTGTTGACAAGAGTCCAAACATACCTTATCTACTTAAATATATGTCTGGAAATTATTACAAAATAATACATAAACCTTCTGTTGCTCTATTGCATGAAAATGGATGGTTAGAAGTTTCACTTAATTTGGATTCTATATTTGTTAATAGAAGAACAAAAAGTACATTATTGAACTATGAAAATGATTTATCAACTTATAAATATTCACAAGTAAGATTTGATTACCTCATAAAAACAATAGAATTTCTAAACAATTATGGTAATGTATATTTAGTTAAACTACCAATTTCTCCTAAATTAATGGAGATAGAAAACCAATTAATTCCAAATTTTAATGATAAGATAAATCAAGTATCAAAAATCACATCGGGATATCTAGATTTAACTAGTAAAAATAACTTCTTCAATTATACAGATGGAGTCCACCTTTCAAAAGATTCAGGAAAGTTAGTGACTGAAGAAATTTCAAAGTGGATTAAAATATTGAAAATACACGAATAAACAACAACACATAGCATATTAGGTAAATAAGTAAAAAGTAAATAGAAAATTTGTAATCAAAACAGCGTGCATACTTGGATTAATTCAAGGGTATTATTTTAACTGGCAAGATAAATTTATACTGAAACAATTCTCAGTAAGAATTTCTTTAAACCAATTAACACTAGATAGAACTTCGGGGAATTCTTATAGATCAAACTAACATAACCTTTCGTTTTTAACACTAATAACTTTAGCAGCAATACTTATCGCAATTTCATCGGGGGCATGACTGTTTATGGGAATCCCAATTGGGGCATCGACTTTTTTTAGTTGTTGGGAAGTAATTCCTTTTGATCTGAGTTTTTGAAAAACCGATTTCACTTTTTCCGGACTACCCATCATGCCGAGATATCCAATATTTTTATCTATTAATTGCTTTAGAATTTTTTCATCATCCAAATGATTGAAAGTCATTATTACCACATATACGTTATTTCCTTCAACAATATATTTCGCAACCTCATTGAAGTCAATTATTTTCTTTGAATGTGCAAATCGATTATTGCTAAAAGTTGTCAATTCGTGGTCTCTGTTATCAAAAACAGTGATATAAAATCCCAATTGCTTAAAAATTCTACTTACAGATTTGCCTACATGTCCTGCACCAAAGACAATCAAATGATCTTTAAAACCAAGTTGTTCGCTAAACGACCAGGTATATTCATCCTGTATTTTTGAAATAAATTCGGAAGACAAGTCGGTTTCACTGTTGTACTGAAATCCTGATTCGGTAAAAGTCAGGTTTCCATTTTTGGTAAAGGTTAGTGACTCAATTATGGATAAATACTGTTTGTCTAGGGGGTAAAATGCAACCTGTTGACTTCCGGAACAAATCATTCCGGAACTGTTAGAAGTATTTTTGGAGTTGTGGTTTTCTATTTTACTAAATATTTCAAAGGGACTTTTAAAATGTTTTTTTGCAAGCTCAACCATTCTATATTCCATTACTCCGCCTCCTACAGAACCTAAAATCTCACCATCTCCCGATACTGCCATTTTAAATCCACGCCTGCCGGGACTGCTGCCATGGCTATCTATAACGATCAATAACATTACTTTTTGATCTTCCTTTAGTTTTGATCTTATGAAGTTCCAAATTTTCATTTTATTTAATTAAAAAAAACAATACTAAGTGCATAATATATAGCCATTACAGATGAAAATACTGCACTGGCAAAAAATCTCCATTCATATGGAATTTTGTTCTGAATTAAAAAGTTCGCTACAAACGAAATTGGAATGTTTACTACAAAGGACAAGAAACCTATCCTGAGTAAATCCCATGATATTTGTTCAAACTTACCTGACGCCAATAAAATAAAAAAAAGGTGACGACTAATCCAAATAGGATTAAAATACATAATAGCCAAAGCGGTTTTATAAAACAACTTTTTATATCCACTAAACTTCACGGTTTTTTTGTCGATCCAGATAAAATAATTTGGTATTTCAAAAGCATAAAAAGTAGCACCAATTAATATTATGCCAAGTAATCGGGACCACGAAAAATCATCTAAAATAAGGGTAGCAATAGTGTCGCCAGTCGAATAGATTATTGCCCCTCTTAATATATTTTGTCTTGTAAAAATCAATATAGTTTTTATTCTGTTTTCAGATCATTTAATTTCATTCTAACTACCTTCAACGACGTTCAATTTCTCTGCATTACTTTGTTATTTTTCCATTCCATAAAGCCATCAAAACTTTCTCTGGTGTCAGTGGGGAGTTAAACTCAGGCTTGTAATTACTATTGAAAGCCTTAATTGCCTGTTGCAATGCAAAATACACTCCGATTCCATACATAAAAGGTGGTTCGCCAACAGCCTTTGATTTTAACAGTGCCAGCTCGGGTCCTTTGGTTTCAAGAGGTAGTATTTCTATAGTTTCAGGTGCAGCAAAAAAATCCAGGACTTTATATTTTGAAAGGCTGTCGGCCAACAGTAGGCCTTGTTTATCCCAAACAATTTCTTCAGTTGTCATCCACCCGATACCCTGTACGATACCACCCTCAACCTGCCCCTTGTCGATGTCAAGATTTATACTGTTTCCAAAATCGTGACTTATTTTAACATCTTCAACTTCGTATGTTCCTAAGACACAATCAAGTTTAACAGTAATAGCGGCTGTACCGTAAACATGGTAAGCAAATGGATGTCCTTTTTCGGTGTTCTTATCGAAATTTATTATGGGAGTTGAATAATGTCCTACCTCAGAAAGTTTAACCCTGTTGAGAAATGCTGTTTCAATCAGTTTCTCCCAATATAACTCGGTTTCCTCATTATCTGTGTAAACCTTTTCATTCCTAAGTTCAATTTTAGCCACATCCACACTCAAAATTTCAGAGGCTGTGTTTTTGAGCCTTTCTAATAATTGATTACAGGCAATAAGCAAGGCGTGGCCATTCAGATCGGCTCCCGAGCTGGCTGCCGTTGGCGATGTATTGGCAACCCGAGTTGTATTTGTGCTTTCCATTTTAATTTTCGAAATATCAACTGAAAAAACTTTTGAGACCACCTGTATTAGTTTTGTGTTTACTCCCTGCCCCATCTCGACAGCTCCTGTACTTATTCCAATACTTCCGTCATGATAGATATGTACCAAAGCACTAGCCTGGTTCATCGGAGTTTTAGTAAATGAAATTCCAAAACAGATCGGCATTACCGAGAGTCCTTTCTTTTTAAATATTTTTTTAGAATTAAAATTTACTACTTTTTCTTTTTCGTCAATTAATCTGAAGTCAGACTGCAATACATCCCAACTTTTAACAGCGTTATTACTATCGCAAACCTGACCATAATGAAAAATATCGCCTTTTTTCAGAAGATTTCTTTGCTGTATTATTGTTTTATCAATCTTCAATTCATTAGCTGCCAAAGTAATTGCCGACTCAATTACAAACATAGCCTGTGGTGCCCCAAAACCCCTGAATGCTGTAAAAGGTGCAAGGTTAGTTTTACAACTGAAAGAAGTAGCCTTTACATTTGGAATAAAATACGAGTTGGTAACATGAAACAATGTACGCTCCATTATTGCGGGGCTTAAATCGGCAGCAGCACCTCCGTTTTGATGGTAATCCACTTCAAATACCTTTATTTTAAAGTCTTTATCAAGACCTATTTTAAAATCTGAAGTATAAGGGTGTCTTTTTCCTGTGGCTATGATATCTTTATCCCGGTCAAGAATTAATTTCACCGGCTTATTGAATTTTTGTACTGCCAAAGCTGCCATTACAGCCCAAGCTGTGGCCTGGTCCTCTTTACCTCCAAATGCACCTCCAATGCGTGTAACATCAACTTCTACATTGTGCATAGCTAATCCTAAAACCTGAGCAGTAATTTTCTGTACTAAAGTCGGGCTTTGAGTTGATGAGTAAATTTTAATGTTCTTATTCTCCAAGGGGATTGCATATGCACTCTGAGTCTCTAAATAAAGGTGTTCCTGAGCTCCACTATCAGCTCTGCCAGAAAAAATATAACTACATTCTGTATATCCAACCTCAACATCTCCACTTACAAAAGTCCTTGAAGGAACAAGCAAATGTCCCAATTCTTTTGCCTTACGGGGAGAAGTAATTACTTCGAGTTCACTGTATTCTACTTTTACAAGATTTGCTGCAACTCTTGCCGCGAAATGACTTTTAGCCAACACAACTGCTATTGGCTGACCTATAAAATGAACTTCGCTTTCGGCTAAAAGTGGCTCATCAGGGATTATTCCGCCAATCTGATTTTCACCATTGATATCGGCAGCAGTTAAAATTCCTACCACATCTTCCGATAATTTTGCTTTTAAAAAATCAACTTCTACAATCAAAGCATGTGCCTTGCTTGACAAAACTACTGCTGCATGCAGACTTCCCTGCATCTCCTGAAGATCATCTACATATACCGACTTTCCGCTTACATGTAATTCTGAATCTAAGTTTTTCATAATACAGAGTTAGTAATCATTAAATTAAGTACCTCTTTCGGATTAAAATATTGTGGAAACAATTTCAAAAAATGTCTTAAAAACAATTGTCTGATCAAAAGACGTTTGTATTCCTTGCTTCCACGAATATCACTTATTGGTGATATTTCATTTTGCAAAATAGTAAGCGAAGAATTTAAAGTAGCCATATCCAGTTCTTTACCTTTCAGGAAACTGCAGGTTTGACTCATTAATTTTGGATAAGGTGCTACGCCCCCGGCAGAAAAATAAATTTCAGTAATAATGTATTCATGATTATTAACGTAAAATGCAGAATTTACCGAAGCAATATCCAGATAAGTTCGCTTGCTTACTTTTTCGAAATTAAAGGACATACTTTTTGATGGAATCTCAATTACAATAAACTTGATCAATTCCAACGGCTTAAGATCGAGCCTTTTGTAATCTATAAATAAATTACTGAGATCTAACTGTCTTCTAACGGTTTTATCACTTTCTAAGATAATACCTGCATTTAAGGCCAACAATAAAATACTTAAATCGCCTATGGGTGATGCATTTACAATATTCCCTCCAACAGTCGCCATATTTCTTATTTGCTGAGAAGCTATAAGTTTAGCATAAGAACTTAAACCGGGAAAATACAGGTTTAAAATTTCGCTTTCAAAAAAATTGCTAATGCTTATTCCTGCCCCGATAAATATTTTACTACCTGAAACTTCAACTGTATTTGGTACTAAAGCATTAACTGAAGTTAATTTTGAAGAACGTAATTCTTCTGGATTTTGTACCATTAGGTCTGTAGCTCCTGCAATTATTTGTGAGTTTAAGTTTTTTCTGTCGCTTGAATGTATTTTTAAAAGACTTTCTTCAATAGTATTAAAGTAATCGGGTAGCCAGCCTTTTTCTATCATGTTTTTTATTTCGGAACCTTTTTCTAAACTTTGTTTTAAGTCATCAACCTGTTTAGCGGTATTTTCAATAGATTTATATCCTGTGCAGCGGCAAATGTTACCACTAAGCGATTGTTTAACATTTTTATTATCGGTCGAGAGCAGGAAGTCTGTAAGTGAAACTACAAATCCAGGAGTACAAAATCCACATTGTGTTGCAGAGTTTCTTACTATTGATTCTTGTACAGGACTAAGATTACCTGTATTAAGACCTTCAACTGTAACAATGTGTTTTCCAACTACATTAACCAATGGCGTAAGGCAGGACACAATGGTTTTATAAACTAATTTATCATTTTTTAATTCCCCTGACAGTACAGTACAGGCTCCACAATCACCTTCACGGCAACCGGACTTAGTACCGGTAAGATGCATTTCTTTCCTGATGAAATCCAGGAGACTTGTTCCTCCTTTTGCATCTTCAGTTTTTATTAATTGTTTGTTTAGTATAAATTCAATCACATGTTAAATTTAGTGATTTCCTACCAAAATTCAGAGCTTCTATTAAATTGATGAACTTAAAGAAATTGTTAAACTAGTTGAAATTAGGGAAGAAGAAGAAAATATTCCTTAATATGAACTATTCTCGAGGCATCCCAAGCACTAGGGATTGTGGAATTCTTTTAGATTAAATATCATGACTGAGCACAATTAAGGGACCAGCAAATTACAATAATCTTTTTTTTGTAACTTTGATTACATATAAATGAAAGTTTATATCAGAATACTAACTATCTATAATAAAAATCATTAACTCTATTACCGCAATCTTAGGTAT
>JBDLJL010000208.1:0-8297 GCA_039714415.1 Bacteroidota bacterium | reverse complement strand
TCTAAATGCGGGAAACCCCGACTTAGTGAAGCTTAATTTTGGGTATCCAAAATTTTAGCTGAAGTTAGTCGCTTTGGCAGAAAGCAATAATTCTATGAACGTGCTTGCACCTCAGCGCAGCTAATTATTGGGATTAAGATTTAAGTAACAAATTGGCTATCCTACTCTTATTTTAAAAGAGATAAATAATCCTTCTGACAAAGGTCTGTTTTTAAAAAATATTGTAAATTGCGATAAATTAATTTAAACTAATTATTATGAGAAAATTTTTTGTCCTTTTTATAATTAGCATTTTTGCTATTAATTCATGTGGACCGACTTTAGAATCTTCCAATGAAGACTGGAAAAGAAATCAGGAAGCCATAACTCAGTTAAAAACTGATTTTGCTACATTTACACCCTTGATTGATCAAAAATTGGAGGAAGCAAAAAAAGTTTGGGATGCTGCACAAAACATATCAAATGAAGAAGAGAAACTGGACAAGATGGTTGAAGCCAATAAAGTTTTATCGAGTGGAACCATAGGTAACCTCCGGAACATGAAAAGTAAAATTTCAGGCCTGAAAAATAAAAAAGAAAGCCTGATGAAAATGAAAGTAAGTAGCTACCAACTTGAAGATAGAACACAGGACGCCTTTGAAACAGTAAAAAAGGCAATAAAAAAGGCAGAAACAGTTATTTATATGAGTAAAGATGAATTTAACATTGATGAAGCACCCGGTAAATTAAACCTTGCATTCAATGGTCTTACTGATGCATATAGGGAAGTTGAAATAATCATTGATCTTATCGATGAAGAAAATAATAAAATAGCTGAAGAAAAACAAAAAAAGGAACAACAAATAGAAGAAGAAAAAGTAAAAGAAGAGAAAGCAAAAGCTGACATTAAGTGCTCATACTGCGGCACAATGAACAAAGCTGGAAGCACTAAATGCTCTTCTTGTGGTGGCCCATTCGAAAAAAAATAACAATTAAAAAAAGGTCGTGGAATAGTTTAATAAAACTAATTCATGATCTTTTTACAGATTTTAATTCACATCGTTATACTCTTCCAATATGCCATCCAAAGAGGTAAAACCAATAAACACACAACATAGCTTATTAGCATCATCCCTCCAATTTTTTGTTCATTGCCACCATAAGTTTTCACCTGCAAAACAATTGCCGTAGCAGGCGCTACAGCAGATTGAACAACCAAAAAATCAGCTAACAAGGGATTGAATTTATATACTTCAAAATAAAAAAGAACAAAAATTGTCAGTATAGGTAATATTGCAAATTTCACACCTATCACTCTTAAAATATTAGAAAACGACGGCCATTCTTTGAATGAAATACCTCCTAATGTAGCACCTAATATAAATGTAGCAATAGGAACTGCCCCCTCGCCTAATAATTCAGTTGAATCTATAACAAAATCGGGGACAAAATGCTGAACTGACAATAAAACGATGACTATGGCAATGATATTAACAATTAATGGTGGGGTTAAAAAATCAGTCATCTTGAAACTAACTTTTTCACTTTGTCCCGAGGTAATAAGTACTTTTCCGATGCTCCAAATTAACGGGTTTGCCCCAATAATATAAAGAAAAACAAATAAAGCAAAGGTTGGAAAATTATCAGGATAAAGAATCTGAACAATAGGTAAAACAAGATAAGCAGCATTTTGCATGCTACTTAATGGAAGCATATCCCTATTGATTCGCAAATCAGGCAAATAAAGAACAAAAGCAATTGCAAGCCCAACCATAGTCATTCCAGCACCAAGTAATGGTAAAACCCACCAATTTGGATCTTGCCCGGGATGAAAACTCACTAAATTATTTGAAAGAATCAACGATGGAAGTAATACATAAACTGTTACTTTTGATAAAGCAGCAATCTGAACAGGAGTAATTATTTTTTTTCTAACTAAAAAACCTGCCAAAAACATAATAAAAAAAATCCTTAACATTGCCCCAAATACAGATTGAGAGGTCATCCAAAATATATCATCCATGAAAAATAAATAAGTTAGGAATAAGTATAACTTTACGGACAAGTTCTAATTATAGTTCGTCCATAAAGTCTCAATTTGTTCAGTTTTTGATTTGATAAACTCATTTCAAGTTAAGAAGAAATTGGCAGTCTTCCCAGTAGGCAGTAGCTCTGACTGTCTACTGGGGAGACTGTTTTCCTTTCAAGATAGTAAAACAAAAAAAACGTAAAACGCTGACTTTATAGACACAATATCTACTTAGTATTTTCCTGTTCATCCTTCAACCATTCATACCATTGCTCTAATCCTTCACCTGTTTTAGCAGAAGTTTCAAAGATTTCCAGGTGATGGTTTACCCTCAAAGCATATTCTTTTGCCTTTCCTACATCAAAATCAACATAAGGCAGTAAGTCTATTTTATTTATAATACAAATATCAGAGGTCTCAAACATGCTTGGGTACTTTATTGGTTTATCATCACCCTCGGTAACACTAATTATAACAATTCTTTTAGACTCGCCCAAATCAAACATGGAAGGACAAACCAGGTTCCCTACGTTTTCAATCAGCAAAATAGAATCATCAGGAACCTTAAGTTTTTTTACTGCCTGATTTACCATATCAGCATCCAGATGACAACCATTTCCTGTATTCACTTGTATAACCGGTGCACCAGCAGCATCAATTCTTTCAGCATCATTCATGGTTTGCTGGTCGCCTTCAATTATGTAAAAAGGAAGCTTCTCTTTTAAATCAATAACTGTCCGTTCCAGCAAACTTGTTTTTCCAGAGCCAGGTGAGCTTACCAAATTCAGGCATAAAATTTTTTTAGCATCAAACCACCCACGATTACGCTCGGCCAATAAATTATTAGCAGATAAAACATCCTGTTCTACCTGAATTATTTTACTATGCCCATGAGTATGGTGATGACCATGGGTATGCTGATGGTGATCTGAAACTTCTACTTTATTAGTTTCTTTTTTATCTCCTGGTAATGAAAATGTCACTTCATTTTCAGGATCATTACAACCGCAAGTTCCACACATAATTTAAATTGTTTATTGTTAATAGTGCCAGGATTCAAGATCCAACATCATAATATGGGTTTACCTTAAGTTTGCCAAAATGTTTCATTTCCCTATCAATCGTAAATCAAATAATCATCAATCTCATAAGCTGAAATCAAAAATATTTATTGATTGATGAATTATAATTACTTTGATCGCACTGGCTTTAGCCTCTTCCTTAGCCTTCTCCTCAGCCTAAACCTTCTTTTAATCATCCACCAACAAAGACTTAACTCTTAACTCCTTACCTTTTATAATATTATGAAAATAACCACCACATTTAGGGCAAGCTGAATATAAATCTTCTAATTCAAAAGTAGTTTCACAATCAGAACAAATAGCTTGACCTTTTGGTTTATGTATTTTCACAATTGTATTTTCCAAAATAGTGTTTTTAACTGCTGTTTCAAATGCAAATTCCAAAGCACGGTATTCTACACCTGCCAACTGTCCTACTTCAAGTTCAATTTCATTAACTTGAATAGCTTTTGCCTTTTTTGCTTCTTTTTCAGCAATATCTATAATACTTAAAGCGATAGACATTTCATGCATAAAACAATTTATATAAGATATTAAATCCTATTTAAGCTTCTTCTTTTTCCTGCAACAGCTATTTGTCCAAGAGCAATTCCACCATCATTTGCTGGTATTGAAGTCGGAAAATATATAGATAACCTTTTTATTAATTCTAACTTTTTTTCAAGTCCTTCTACAATATATTTATTTTGAAAAGTACCACCAGAAAAAACAATTTTTTTAATTCCTGATTGCTTACTAATATGAACCACTTCATCAAATATAAGGGAAATTATCGTATTATGAAACTTAGCAGCGATAATAGATTCATGAACACCATTTAATAAATCATTAACAACATTAATGATTGTTTGAGAAAATTGAAATTGTTCATTTTCTTTAACATAAGGGTACTTATGATCAATCCCTTCTGAAATTATGTTCTCCAATCTCATAGGTGCCTCAGCGTGAAATGTTGAATTAACACAAATTCCGCTTATTGCTGAAACGGCATCAAACAACCGTCCGGCACTTGAAGACAATGGTGTATTGAAGCTTTTATCAATTGCCAGCAGAACAAGTTTGATATGGTCAGGATTAATATTATCTAAAAATTTCAATTTGAGATTCAGAAAATCAAAACCATATATTTTATATAAATAGGAAACAGCTATCCGCCATGGCTCTTTAGTAACTTTATCACCACCAGGTAAAGGAATATATTCAAAATGACTATATCTTTTAAAATCTAACAAATCGCAAATCATGAACTCAGCCCCCCAGATATTACCATCGGTTCCATATCCCGTGCCATCAAAACTAAGCCCAATTACTTTTTCATCTAAACCGTATTGTGCCATTGTTGAAGCAATATGCGCATGATGATGCTGAACCCGAAATACGGGAATATTGTTTTCTACTGCTAATTCATCACCAAACTTTGTTGACAAATAATCCGGATGCATATCAGTAACAACCAATTCAGGCTTAAAACGAAACATTATTTTAAATCGTTTGTATGTTTCAGTATAGAATTGATATGTTTCCCAGTTTTTTAAATCACCAATATGTTGGCTTAACAAGGCTTGTTTCCCTTTTCCTATGCAAAAACAGTTTACTAACTCTGCCCCTGTTGCAAAAACACCTTCGACATTTAAATTTAAGCGAACAGGTGAAGGTGCAAACCCCCGGGAGCGCCTTAACATACGCAATTTTCTATTTACAACTAATCCAACAGAGTCATCTGTCCTGTTAAAAATTTCACGATTATAATCCAAAATAGCATCTACCTTGCTTTCAAGTTTTTCAGCAGCATCCTTATTATTCAAAATAATGGGCTCATCAGAAAAATTACCACTGGTTAATACAACAGCAAATGTCTTTAGTTTTTCAAAAAGTTGATAATGAAAAGGCATATAAGGTATCATACAACCCGTAGTTTTTAGTCCTAAACTAACACTTTTGGCCAATTGCTTTTTATTTTTGAGTAAAAGCATTGGCCTGCGCCATGATTGTAATTCCTCAATTTCCTTTTTATTGGCAGAAACATATTGCCCCAAAACTTGAACATCCCGGAACATTACTGCAAATGGTTTACCTTCACGAATTTTGACAGCACGTAAATTACTTACAGCCTTCTCATTAAAAGCATCACACATGATATGAAAACCACCAATACCCTTAACTGCAATTATTTTACCTTGTTCAATTAGTGATGAAAGCTCGAAAAGAATATTTGTCAGTTTTTTGATTTCTTTACCCTTAACAACAAGGCGGTAATGTGGGCCACATTTATTACAAGCTACAGGTTGAGCATGAAATCTCCTGTCTAATATAGTTGTATACTCATCTTTACAGGTATTACACATTGGGAATACCATCATTGTTGTTTTTTCCCTGTCATATGGCAAATCCTTTATAATAGAAAAACGAGGACCACAGTTGGTACAATTAATAAAAGGGTAATCAATCCGATGTGCCTGAACACTCATATCATCGAGACAGTCTTGGCATACCGCAATATCCGGACTAATTTCTGTTACCTCATTAGATTTACTCTCACTTTTTTTTATGGAAAAACCTTTAGGGTCATTACCTTTAATATCTAATACTTCAATATGGTGAATTGAAGAAGCCAAAGGTGCTTTCAGAGGAATGTCTTTAATAAAGTTATTCACATTTTCCCCATCACTTTCAACTTCTATTAGAACACAATCATTTCGGTTTTCAACCCAGCCATTTAATTGATATTGATGAGCCAGCCTATATATAAAAGGGCGAAACCCTACTCCCTGAACAAGGCCGGTAATTTTTATTTGTTTTGAGATGATATGTTTAGGTGGATTTGTCAATTTTTAATAAAATAAAACGATTGCAATTGTGTGACAAAATTACTTTCAAGAAATGTTATGGGTTGCAGTCAGTGCCATTAAATTAATACCTCCTTACATTCTGGATGTTATGTTACCGGTGCTCTGCACCTCACATATAAATATGCAAATAATTACTACAAATATTATCGGTGCTCTGCACCTTTTTCCTTTTCAGTAGCGGCAGAGCCGCGATAATATTTGTAGAATAAAATTGCAATATAAAATTAAGGTGCAGCGCACCGATAATATAACCAAATTTACATAAACACCTAATAAACAGGCATTAATTCAATGGCATTAAGTTCCAGGTTAAGCAATGTGCTGTGTCCAACTCGCATCTTGTAACTCGCAAC
Organism: Bacteroidota bacterium; assembly: GCA_039714415.1. Classification (GTDB taxonomy): domain Bacteria; phylum Bacteroidota; class Bacteroidia; order Bacteroidales; family NBLH01; genus NBLH01. Next base: position 2,005 of record JBDLJL010000208.1, on the reverse strand, counting down.
AAAATGCTTTTGCAAAAAAATAATGTTCAATTTAAGTATTATTTCAACAAAAAGTCTGCATCAATCAACCTATTACCTTTTTTATTATACTGTGCGTAATTAAATCCTGTATGGATACTATAAGCACCAACTTCGCCTTGTTTATTCAAGGCCAAATAACCAATTTGGAAGTTTTTATAGTCGGTTAATTTTTGTTTAATCCGGTCAATGGCTTTTTCACAAGCTTCTTGCGGGCTCATACCATTACGCATAAATTCTACAATTAAGAAACTCCCTAATGTTTTCATTACCAATTCACCCATACCGGTTGCAACAGCTGCCCCCACTTCATTATCAACATACATTCCGGCACCAATAATAGGGGAATCCCCTACCCTGCCATGCATTTTAAAAGCCATGCCACTAGTTGTACAAGCCCCGGAAAGATCACCATTGGCATCTAAAGCTACCATACCAATAGTATCATGGTTTTCAACATTGATAATGGGTTCATATTTTGATTTCACCTTCCATTTTTCCCAGGCCTTTTTTGCTTTATCAGTTAACAAATCCGTTTTTTTAAAGCCATTTTCAATAGCAAATTGAAAAGCACCGATACCCGAAAGCATTACATGAGGTGTTTTATCCATAACCAAACGAGCTACAGAAATGGGGTGCACAATATGTTGTAGAAAAGATACAGAACCTGCGTTACCTGTTTCGTCCATAATACAGGCATCTAATGTCACATTCCCATCCCTGTCTGGAAAGCCACCAATTCCAACACTGGCATTTTCAGGATCAGCTTCAGTAACCATAACCCCTTTTTCAACTGCATCTATAGCTTTCCCCTTATTTTTTAATATCTCCCATGCAGCTTCATTGGCGTCAATACCATGTTTCCATGTAGATATTACAATGGGTTTATTTTTTCGGGTGGTTTTAATTAGTTTATTTGCTTCTTTAGCATTTAAATGATTAAAAGCCAAAAAAGAGCCAATAGTGGCAAAGGTTGATTTACTGATAAAGTTTCGTCTGGAAAGTTTCATAAAAATATTTTTTCATTATTTAACCATAAAAATAATGAAAAAATGGTTCAAAAAAACATAATACCTCTTAAAAAAAGTGAAAAGGCTATGACCGTATTTTTGCCCCTGGCAGGTCGTCGACACTGTCAGGTCGATTTAGAACTTAATCTTTTTCTTTCATATCAATCAAACTTTTTAGCTTCCTGCCATATTTTTTCCATTTCGGCCAGGCTCATATTCTTTAATGATTTCCCTTTTTTAATGGTTTTACTTTCCAGATAATTAAAGCGAGAAATAAATTTTCTATTAGTTCTTTCCAGGGCATTCTCAGGATTTACACCATAAAGGCGTGCTGCATTAATTACCGAAAAAAGCATATCTCCAAATTCAGATTCCATTTTATCCTGATCATTAAGTTCGATCTCATCTTTTAGTTCAGAAAGTTCTTCATTAATTTTATCCCAAACCTGTTCCTTTTTTTCCCAATCGAAACCTACACCCCTGGCTTTTTCCTGAATACGATTTGCTTTTATCATGGCCGGAAGACCATTTGGCAAACCACATAGAACACAACTGTTGCCACCTTTTTCTTTCAATTTTAATTCTTCCCAATTGTCTGCAACTTCTTCAGAATTTTCAACTTTCACATCACTATAAATGTGTGGGTGCCGATAAACCAATTTTTCTGAAATGGTATTTAAAACATCTCCTACATCAAAATCATTTGTTTCTGCACCAATTTTCGAATAAAAAACCAGGTGAAGCATTAAATCTCCCAATTCCTTCTTAATTTCCTGCATATCCTTATTAATTATTGCATCGGATAATTCGTATACTTCTTCAATTGTTAAGGTCCTTAAACTATCAAGTGTCTGGATACTGTCCCAGGGGCATTTTTCCCTAAGGTCGTCCATTATATTTAACAAGCGTTCAAATGCTTTTAATCTACTGTCCATTGAATTAGTAATTAGCATATTAGTATATTAGTAACTGGTAAT
>JBDLJL010000207.1:0-8331 GCA_039714415.1 Bacteroidota bacterium | reverse complement strand
TTTGAAGAGGAAGAATCAATTGATTTTGTAGCAATTGCCTTGCGCATGCTCCAGTATTGGTACTTTATTTTAATTGGTGTATTAATATCGGCAACAGCAGCATATTTCTATACCAAATTTACAAGCCCGGTTTACGAGGTAAATACAACCTTAATGGTTAAGGCAGAAACTTCTTCAGCTTCTGCAGAAAAGGTATTGGAAGATATGGATTTGTTTTCAAAAAAAACCAATATCCAGAATGAAATTGTCATACTTCAATCCTACTCTACTATACAGCAAACCATAAAGCAGCTGGATTTTACCGTTTCTTATTTTAGTGATGATGGATACTCCCTCACTGAGCTTTATAATTCCAGTCCTTTTATCGTAATTTTCGATTCATTGGAATTACAAGCCATAAATGTTGCATTTGAGCTTGAACTCCTGGATGATAATAGTTTTAAACTAAGATCACATGCTGATGAAGTTTCTTTATATTCTTATCAAACCGATAAGGTAATTAGCTCATCTTTAGGTTTCCATATTGATGAAATTTATAAATTCGGGAAGCCCGTTAAAATGCAGGAATGTAATTTCAGGGTTATCCAAAGCCCTAAACTTTCTTCATTTTCACCCAACCATACATATCAATTTAAATTCAATAGTTTAAGCCAACAGGCATTAGCCTATAAAGAGATGGTGGAAATTGATCTTCTGAACAAAGATGTTGATGTGATCAATTTATCCTTAAAAGGAAGTAATGTAAATAAAATAACTAATTTTCTAAACATGCTCTGTTCAGTTTATATAAACAGGGATTTAGAAAAAAAGAACAGCATGGCTAATAATACCATTGAATTTATTGATAATCAGTTAACAAAAATTACCGACTCGTTAAGCTATGCAGAAAACCGGCTTCAGGATTACAGGAGCACCAATAAAATAATGAATCTTGATTTTCAATCAGAACAGCTTTTTGACAGGCTTTCTTCTTTACAAATAGAAAAGGCAGCATTAATTTCAAACAGGGAGTATTATAAGTATTTAGTAAAATCAATTAATCGCATAGATGGACTCGATGACTTGATGGTACCATCTACCATGGGTATTAATGACATAACGCTCAATAAACTGGTTATGGAGTTAGTTGATTTAAACAGCAACAAATTAGCTTTAACAGGTAATTCATCTGAAAAATCATATGTGATTAAAAACATTGAGGGCAAAATCAGCAATACTAAAAAGCTTATTCTGGTAAATTTGCAAAATATTATTGAAGCCAATAAAATATCAATATTCAATATAAACAATAAAATAAATGCATTAAATAAAGAGCTTATACAATTGCCTAAAAAGCAACAGAAATTATTTGGTTTTGAACGTCAATTTCAATTAAATGATGCAATTTACACCTTTCTTCTTCAAAAACGTGCCGAGGCACAAATAGCAAAAGCATCAAATTTACCAGATGGCGAGGTAATTGATGAAGCAAGAACTGATGTCCGTGTTAAAACATCGGCTAAGTTAAGTCAAATCTATTTAATTGCTTTGGTAATAGGCTTATTAATCCCTGCCATTTTAATATATCTTGATTACATTTTAAGAGATCAAATACAATCCAGAAAAGACATTGAACAAATTACAAAAACACCTATTGTAGGTGGGATTATTCAATCCAAAAAGCCTATAACAAAAGTCTTTATTGAACAACCCAAATCAATTATATCTGAATCATTCCGATCATTTTACACCAATTTACAATATTTCACTAAAGGAAAAGAGACCCAGGTAATATTGGTAACTTCCTCAATGCCACGAGAAGGAAAAACCTTTAATTCCATAAATTTAGCATCTGTTTTTGCTTCCTTTAACAAAAAAACCTGCTTATTAAGTTTTGATTTACGCCTGGCCAAAATACATTATGCCTTTGATATTGAAAATGATATAGGTTTATCAACCTATTTAATTAACCATTCCCCTATACAGGATATAATATTTCCCTCAGGAATAAAGATGCTTGATGTAATACCTGCCGGCCCTGTTCCACCCAACCCGGTTGAATTGATTGCATCGAACAAAACCGATGAATTGTTCCAATATCTAAAATCAAATTATGATTGTGTAATAATTGATTCACCCCCTGTTGGAGTAGTTGCTGACGGGCTTCTATTGGCAAAATATAGTGATGTTAATGTGATCGTGGCACGGCAAAGCCATACAAAAAAGAAAGCACTAACTGCTGTAATGAAGGAATTTCAGGCAAATGACATTGAAAACACAGCTATGTTATTTAATGGTATTAAGCAATCCAGGATCCATGGCTACGGATATGGTTATGGCTACGGATATGGTTATGGCTACGGATACCATAAAGATGAATCAAACTCATGGTGGAAGAATATTCAAAAGTGGAAAAAAAGAAAGATCTAAACGAGAATATGAAAGGGTAATTGGTGTAATTACCTTCTATATAGGCTTTGCCGTTCGTGGAGATAATCTGCGGACAAATATTCAATATCAATACTACAATGATTAAATGAAAAAATGACCAAATAAAAAAGTGACCAGTTAAACAAATAAACATATTCGCGTTAATTCCCCGCTATGGCGAGGCTGTGAAATTAGTGAACAAAGATGAGCAAAGAAGAATATAAATGGAGAGTAATCTACACTAAAGCAAGACAAGAAAAAAAAGTAGCGGCCTGTTTAACAGAAAAAGGGATTACAAATTATCTACCAACAATAAAGACCCTTAAACAATGGAGCGACAGGAAAAAAATGGTAGAAGAAGTACTGTTCAAATCCTATGTTTTTGTTAATTTAAGCGAAAGAGAATATTACGATGCATTAACCCCCCCCGGAGCCGTAAAATATGTTACAATCGAAGGCAAGGCGGCAATAGTGCCTGACAGGCAAATGGATATCATTATAAAAACCATTGAAAAAAATTTAGAATTTGATATCAGCTGTGAATATCTTACAAAAGGAAAAATCATAAATATTAAAAGCGGGCCATTAAAAGGAGCAACCGGTGAAGTGATTTCCTGGTCCGGTAAAAAGAAATTATTAATCAGGATTAACGAAATAGGTTATTCACTCGTGGTGCATTTATCACCTGCCGATTTAATAACGCCATAAATTAATAATTGTTCCTTAAGTATATTGACCCGGCGGGTTTTGAAAACCCATCGGGTATGGTAATCATGAAAACCGCGAATTTTTAGCGCGGGCTCATTTTTTACAAAAAACCACTTTTTAACAACATTTTTAGCATTTTGAAGAACTAATTCTTTTACACAAAGTAATTTATTTGCATGCCAACGCTGTGGGTGAACTGTTATCATTATTTTGTCCACTAATTTCACGAATTTACACGAATTTGTTGCGTTTATAATATCTTGTGTTGAGTGGAAGCTTAGGCCTTGTTTTTCCCATTCTTTTTGTTTGCTTACAATTTTATCCCGTACACTCACTTTGTAACCATCCCTACGGCGACCTGTGTCTGAAAGGTAAAAAACCTTATTGAAATCTATATTAAAATAGGGTTCACCTATAATCCCGTAATCCTTGTAATTGTATTTTTGCCATAAGTCTTTGCTGTCCCATTTGCTTAGCGGGCTGCCGTGCATACAAATTGTTGTTATGGGGGCAAGTTTTCGCAGTTTTTTAAGGTTTGTTTCAAGATTTTTATTGCTTTTCCTTTAGAATTCTGCTAGTAGTGCGTTTTTTAAATAACATAGTATAAATTTGTTTTAGATTTTTTCTTTAGGCAAGGCAAAATTTGCAAGCATGACCTGTTCCGCCAGAGCGGAAGCCGTAGCTACGGTTAATAATTTTAACGAAGCATAAAGGAAAAAGGTTTACAAATTTGCTATGTTATTTAGGAATCGCACTACTAGATACAAAAACAAGCGTACAGAGGAATTGATTTGATGTTGTTTTCGAAGCCAAAATTTTTTGATGAAATTCGGATTGAGTACACTGGTTTATACCTTGACACAAATTGTTGTAAACTCTTAGAATGTACATTCTCAGATGACTTAACTTCAATTGGGATTATTTCACCATTTCTATTTTGAATAATGAAGTCAACTTCTGCCTTACCCTGTGATTCCCAATAATTGGGGATATATTGGTTTGCCGAAAGTGCAGCAGCTACATAATTTTCTGCAAGTACTCCTTTTATATCATAAAATCCGGATACTTCCGATAATATTGCATTTGCAGGAATACCAAATTTTGATAGTAATAGACCTGTGTCTGCTATATAAATTTTGAAAGAATTATTATCTATATAAACTGATAAAGGAAATTTACCTTCTGTAACTTTTTTGCTCAGTACAATTATTCCTGATGCTTTAAGCCATTCTATTGACATTTGATAAACATTTGCCCTTGCACCCAATTTTATATGCTTATATTGAAATTTTCTATTTTCTTTTGCTAATTGGGTAGGGATGCTGTTAAAAACGCCCATTATGCGAACCGTTTCTTTAGGACTTGCATATTTTGCCATATCAGCAATATAAGCATCATTTATATTTTTTTGAATAGCTGTAATGAAATCGAAATCTCTTGTTTCAATATATTCTTTAATTACCTGCGGCATTCCACCTGTACAAAGGTAAACCTTATAAAATTCCATAAAATGGGAATGTAGTGAACATTTCGAATTATTATTAAAACATTCACGAATAATCTCCACACCTTCCTTTTGTTGTTCTGCCCACAAAAACTCTTCAAAATCCATTGGATAAAGGGAATACATTTCAACTTTTCCAACCGGGAATGAAAAATTTTCACGATTTATTGCCACCCCAAGAAGACTTCCTGCCACAATAATATGATATTGTGGTACTTGTTCTGCAAAATATTTCAGTGAAGTAAGTGCCCTTTCGTCCGCCTGAATTTCATCAAAAAAAATCAAACTATCTTTTTCCACAATTGTTTTACCGGAAAGAACTGAAAGCTCTTTCAATATCCGATTTGGCGATAAATCTTTTTCGAATATATCACTTAATCGGTTGTTGCTTTCAAAATTTAAGTATAAGGTGTTGGTATAATGTTTTTTACCAAATTTCAGAATAGAATAGGTTTTTCCTACCTGCCTTGCACCATGTACAATTAATGGCAATCTTTTTGCAGAATTCTTCCAATTTAGTAAAACATTTTCAATTTTACGTTCCATTTATTGTTGTATTTATACAATTATACGTTCCAATTAATGTAAATATAATTGATTTATTGGAACCTTACAAGTTTTTTTGAATTTTACTTTTTTACAAAAAACCATGAGGTTTGATTCAAATTCTTTCAGTAATTTATATCTTATTATTATTCAGACAGTATTTTGTGCAGTTCAAGGTTTAAATAGTAGTGGTGCCCTTCGATTTCTTTCTTTTCCAGTATTCTCATTTCGCACAATGAATTCAGGTAATTCCTGGCCGTATTTTCGGCATAAATTCCTGCCCCGGTAAGATGTTTTACCTTTGTAAAAGGTTGAGTAAATATCATCTCTATTAAACTGTCGGGATTACGAATTTTTCTATATTTTTTCTTAACATAATCAAGAATAGAGTCTTTTGCTGAAATTATTTCATTGATTTTATGATAAGTATTATTAGATGTTTCCTCAATAGCCCTTAACATGAATAAAATCCAATTTTTCCAATCGCCTCTTTGAGATACCCCGTTTATTCCGGAGTAATAGTCGTGTTTATGATCTAATATATATCTGCTGAGAAATAATATAGGCACATCTAATAGTTTTTTATGTGTCAAATAATTGATATTAAAGATGCGGCCTGTTCTCCCATTTCCATCGCGAAATGGGTGGATAGCTTCAAATTGGAAATGTGCTATAGCCACTTTTAATAAATAATCAATTTTGAACTGTTCATCATTATTCAGGAAGTCTATGAGGTTACTTAATTTATCCTGAATTATATCCTGTCCCCTCGGTGGGGTATAAATAACCTGACCGGCATTAGGCCCGGTACCACCTTGTTTTATAGTAGTATTTAAAAAATCGGGGCGGAGCTCATCTTTTGTTTGCTTAATTTCCTGAAAAACCTGAATGAAATAATCCTTATCAAACTGTTTGCCCTTTTGTAAATAGCTATAACCTGACCAAAGTGCTTCGCGATAGCGTAAAACTTCTTTTGAGGCCCCATTTATCTCAGGGTTTTGATCGCTGAAGGCTTTATAGAGTTCATCGTCTGTTGTGAAAATATTTTCAATAGCACTTGAAAGTTTTGCCTCCTGAAGACTAATTGTGTTGATCAACAATCCCTGATCGGGAATTACAACACTACGTCCATGAAGTCTTGCTAATGCAGCTTTTGCATCGCCAAGTTTTTCCAATATCTCTATTGTTTTATATATTTCCGGTTTAAGTGGTAATAACGGAAGTTTATTCCAAGGAGTATTTCTGTCAGGATTTATCTGATAAAGTAATTCAGGCATTATTTAATTTAGTTTTTAATGTTTACTGCGTTTCTAACCGCAAATTTACAATAAATTTTACAATAAACATTATTTTGATCTGTTTTTAATGTCTGTTCTGAATTTTGACCTTAAAAACATCTGTGTTTATTATTGGAAGTGAAATATTAACTGTCAGACGGCAATAAGTAATTGACTATTTTTAATTGTATATTGACTATTGGGCTGTCGCCTGATTATTATGCTTGTTGAAAAATAATATTATACAAATAAATTTGTCATACTACTTAATGACGAACACACAAGAACGTCATCGCGACGAAGAAAGCGATCTCCAACAATAGGCTCTGTAGTTGAATTGGGGATTTTGGCTGCTTTGTTTCCTCTTTTCGTAGTTAATTTATCCATCCTACTGCTTTGGGTGTATCTTATTATTGGAAGTCCATTTTATTTTCCCTTTATTCATTTTCTAATATATACCAGTAGCCACCCCCTTTGCGTGACGTCAAAAGTTCAATTAGTAAATGCAACTTAATTAGAGTTTGTCTATAAAGTCCAACTTCTTCGTTACGCAGGTTTTGAAAACGGTCATCCCGATCATGCTTTTTGTTGGTTTTTATTATAAAAACCTTACAAAAGCTATATCGGGACTTCCTGATTTTCAAAACCTGCAAGCCTCGAATTTAAACTTTATAGCTCAAACTCTCGACTTTATGGACAGACTCTAATTAGCGAAAAAAAAGTAATAGTTTATTTTTTTCTTTTCATAATGCAAAATTACTATATTAAAAACTGTAATTTTACTCCTGCTATTTGGGGGGCTAAGAAAGCATTAAACGGCATATATACAGCCTAAAACTTGCTTTTGGGCTGTTTTTTACTTATTATTACACTAAGAAACATTAAATAATTACAAAAATGGAAGCATATAAATTTGAAACAAAGGTTTTAGAAAACGGGATTATTAAAATTCCTGAAATTAGCAAATACAAAAATCAGGAAATAGAAATAATCGTGATGTTTAAACCAATTGCCAAAAAGGCTAAACAAAAAAAATCAATTGAAGAATTCTTTGATAAATGGGGCGGCTATTTTTCTGCAATTGAAACAAATGATGAAAGGTATAATGCAATAATGGATAAACACAAATGAAAAAAATATTATTAGATACAAACATAGTTCTTGATATTGCATTAGAGCGTGGAGAATTTTTTAAGAAAGCAAAAAATGTTGTCGGTTTAATCTATCAAAAGGGAATACCAATTTATGTAACAGCTACAACAATAACAGATATTTACTATTTGTTGAAAAAGGACAAAGGGCATCAATCAACAATTGATTTTCTGATAAATATTTTTGATTTTGTTGATATTGCTGGCGTTGATAAAACTGCAATAATAAATGCTTTAAATTCTGGGATGAATGATTTTGAAGATTCTGTTCAAACAGAAACTGCGAAGCAACATGATATAAGCGTAATAATAACAAGAAATAAAAAAGATTTCGAAAATTCCGGTTTGCAGATTTTTAGTCCTGATGAATATATTAACAAGCAGAAAAACAATTAATTACTCTAGATTAGACAATACGGATGTCTTATTCGGATTTAATTATCCGTCCTACCGCTTTGAGCGGTGGTACGGATTGAGGAAGCTTACTTTTTCACAAAAAACCACCTTTTAACAACATTCGTCCACAGCCTGCCCCGCCATAGCGGGGAATTACACTAATTTTATCCACTAATTACACTAATTAACACGAATAAATGAACACGGTTTTTGGTTAATCCTGTAATGTCGTTTCAGATAGAACGTCATCGCGACGAAGAAAGCGTCTCCAACAATAGGCAGTGCAGTTGAAATGAGAGCATTGGCTGCTTTGTTTCCTTTTTTAGCAGTTATTACCCGT
>JBDLJL010000206.1:0-8439 GCA_039714415.1 Bacteroidota bacterium | reverse complement strand
ATTATTTAGGAGTTTTTATGTAAGTCAATTAAAAGCCAGGGCGCCTGATAATTGTATGATGATAATCTGTGAAAGTTAGTGAATTTAGGCAATAAAACATTATGCCGTCTGTTGTCAAGTTCAATAACCAGTTCATCACCAAATTTATTAACCTTAAATTCTTTTTCCTCTATAAAAGAAAGCTTAAGTTTTATTCGGTAACCATTATCTAATTCATCAATTACCATAGTTTTTTCGTTGAAAAATATTTGAGACGGATCTTCATTCCCATACACCTGATCTGCAATTTTATCAAGTAAATTTAATCCAAAAACTTCTTCGCCAATATGTTCTGATTTGAAAATTGGGACAGGTGAAAAACTCTCTTCTATTTCTTTTATATATTTTGATTGTGAACTGATGTAATTCTTAAAAAAGGATGTGTCCTCATTTGCGGGCATAATTCTGTTAACAATAACAGAATCAACATTATATCCGTAAAGTTGTAGGTAAGTATATGCTCTTTTTGATTCATTAATTACCATTTTTTCAGGATTTGTAACAATACGAATAGAGCAGATTCCTGGATTACTGAATACCTTGTGTATTTTTTCCAGTTTATCAAACAAAATCTGTAATTCTTCATAACCTTTGTCTAATGGGATACCTGTTGTTTTTCGTACACCCTTGCCTAATGCTTTTATAGCAAACTTTTGAAGCGGAAAAGCTTTGGTAACCCACCATTGGGTAACCTGGGGCAGTGTCAGGAGTGTTAAGGTTTCTCCCGTTGGGGCACTATCAATAACGATGACATCAAATTTTTTTTCTGAATAGTATTTTTCAATCCACATAAAAGCTGAACCTTCTTCCATTCCCGGAATGGCAGACATTTCTTCGGCAAGTATATTGTCTACACCTTGCCATCTGAAAACAGTTTGTATCAATTGGCGTAAGTTTTTCCAATATTTTTGCATTGAATAGTAGACATCCAGTTCTTGACCGTATAGGTTTTCTGATATCAGGGTAGGCTCGGGTTCAACTTTCTGATTAAGGGCATCGGCCAATGAATGGGCTGTGTCTGTTGAAATAACAAGCGTCTTAAATCCTTTTTTTGCGATTTTCCTGGCTGTGGCCGCCGCAATAGTTGTTTTTCCCACACCACCTTTTCCTGTAAACAGTATAATTCGCATTACTTATTGATTAAATTGGGCAATTTGAAAAACAGTAGTAAAAATACATATTTAATTTAATTTCACCTCTTTTATATAATATAAGTGCTATTCCGTCAAAAAAAAACGTAGATTTGTTTCAAATGACCTTTAGGGTATTAAATTTGTATTTTGAAAAGATGATGAACGAATAAAGTAAATGAAAAAAATTATTTACATACTTATTTTTAGTGTCTCTCAATTTTATTCCTTTGCACAGGAAGGATATGTAGAGGCTACTGTTGAACGTAATAACCAATTTGCAGTTGATTGTTATAAAAATTTTAATGTTCCCGGTGAAAATATTGTGCTTTCACCTTTTGGTGTTTCAAATTGTATGGCGATGGCCTACATTGGTAGTGAAGGGGAAACACAGTCTCAAATTGCAAAACAGATTCATTTTATAACTCCTTTTGGTGTTTTACATAGTTTTAAACAGTTAATTAAAAAAAATCGGACATATAAAAGTCAAGAAATGAATCTGTTGGTTGGCAATGCTCTTTGGGCAAATCAGGAAATTCAACTTGAGAAAAAATATAAAAATCTTTTAAAAGTCAACTTTTTAGCTCATGTGCAGTCATTACCCTTTAAAAATTCCGATAAAAAAAGTATCAAACAAATTAATCGCTGGGCTAAAAAAATGAGTAATTACAATATCAGGAACTTGGTAAGACCTGAGACCATTAATGAAAACAGCCATTTAATATATACCAATTTTGTTTATTTAAGCGGTGATTGGGAAAACCCATTTAATGAAGAATTTACAGGTAAAGATGATTTCTTTCTTCCAGATAGTTCTGTTCGAAAAATTGATTTCATGAACCAAACAGCCTATTTGAAATATAATGAAAATGAGGTTTTTCAGATTGTTGAATTGCCATATTCAGGAAGGAATATCTCAATGATTGTAGTTTTACCAAAAACCCTTGAAGGGATTGATAGTATTGAAAATGCACTGAATCCCATTAATTTTGATTTTTGGACTGCTGAACTTTATACAAAGCTGGTAACTCTTAGTTTGCCAAAATTTAAAAGCGAATTTCGTCAGGATATTGTTCCTGTTATATCTGAAATGGGATGTGATTTACCCTTTAATGATGAAGCGAATTTTAAAATAATTTCTGAAAATAAAACAAAAATATCAAAAATTATTCAACATACCTTAATAGAAGTCACAGAAAACAAAAACAGTAATCTTACCGAACTATTTATTGATCCTAATGATCCTGATAAACTGGGTTCTAATTTTATCAGGTTTAATGCAAACCATCCTTTTATCTATATTGTAAGAGATAACTTGAATAAGAGTATTTTACTTATGGGAAAAGTAATTTCACCTAATTTCAATAATTTGTCTGCTGAATATAATCTGAAATAATTTAAATTTTGGTAAACATTTTGTATGCATATTTGCTGCAAACTAATGCTTACACTTTTAACAGTGTTTTATTAGAATGCAAATATCCATGATTGCAGGCTGATGAAGAATTATTTACTCTTTTCTTTTGTAATATTATCAAGTGTGTTTTTTTCATTTTTTGGAAAAAATAAGGTGCAAACTATTCCTGAAAGAATACTATATTCAAAGACAATAGAGAATAAGATGGCAGATAAATTATTTGCCAACCTTCTTAATGCAGGAAATCCTTTTATAACAAACTATAATTTAGATTTGGATGTTAATGACCAAATCTGGGTAATTCAACAAGACAGAGATGGTGTTATGCTTTTTGGAAGTAAAAAAGGTGTAATTGTTTTTGATGGAAGGGAGTGGAGTCTGGTTAGAATGAGTAACGTACCATTGGTTATGTCCCACCTGGAAAATACAGGGAAAATACTAGTTGGTTGTGATAATGATTACGGATATCTTGAAAAAGATAAAAAAGGGTTGTACAAATATGTTTCTCTATCATCCAAAGAACTTCATCCTGGGGATATTACGGAAATTGAGGTTACAAATGATGCGATATATTTTTATAGTGAAAATGCTTTAATTCAGCTGGAAAAATCCACTCTTGTTTATAAAAGTTCATGGTATGCTGAAAAAAAAGAGCTTTATGAAGGAATTGTCAGGTATAAAAACAATATATATCTTAAAGTTAAGGGAAAAGGAATTTATAAAACCTCTGAAGCACATAAAAAAAAGCTGGTAGGTAAGAGCAGTGTTTTAAGTTCAGAAAGAATATTATTTAACTTACCATTTTCTGATAATAATACTATTATTGGTACAGATAGTAATAGACTGTTTTTATTTAATGGTATAAGCCTGAAAAAATACAATATTAAGTTTGAGAAATATCTATCAGAGAATCAACTTGTTGATGGAGGTGAGCTGACGGATAGTTTATTCGTTTTATCAACTATTTCAGGGGGAGCAATTATTGTTGATAAAATTTCAGGGGATGCAAAATATACAATTAATTATCAAACTGGTTTGCCGGATGATGAAATTTTTGCAATTGGCAAAGATGGAAGTGGTGCACTTTGGTTATCGCATGGATACGGTATTAGCAGAGTTAATTATAATTTACCCATTCTTGATTTCAAAGCCTATCCTGGAACTGAAGGGCGCCTAATTGATATGCAAATATTCGACAGTACTCTTTATGTCGCTACAACACAAGGATTGTTTTATCTTGATACCTTAACCAACATAAAGGAAATAGAAATATACAGTAAGGAAAGAGTTCGTGTTAAAAATCGGAGAACACCCGAAAATGTTAAAAACCCTGACCCTGTTGTTATCGTTGAAAAAACGCCTGACAAGAAAAAAAGTGCATTTGAAAGAAGGATCGAAAGGAAAAAGAAGCGATTGTTAAAAAAGCAAAAGGCCAAGGAAGAGTTAATTGAAACTCCGGTAGAAAAGAAAAAAACTCCAGAAAAAAAACCGATTATAACAAGAAAGAAATATAAGACCAGAACCGTAAAACAAAAAAAATATTATTATGAAAGCTTGGGGTATGTATTTAAAAAAACGAAAGGCATTGATTTCAAATGCCGGCAATTAGTGGCATATAATGATCATTTACTGGTAGCTTCGATAAATGGGCTTTATGTGATTCATAATAACAAAACGGACACTTTGTTACAAAATATTTATGTCAACCAAATTTCACGGTCTTCTAATAAAAATGTTTTTTATATAGCTACAGAGCAGGGTGTTATAATGCTTAAATATAGGAATGGCAAATGGATAATGAATAAAAATGTAAACCCAATAGGTTTTGATGATAATGTGTTGACGGTTATTGAAGAAGATAACAGAAATTTGTGGATGGCTAGTAATGATATGATATATAAACTGGTAATCAGTAACAGCCTAGAGGGAAAAATAATTGGTGTTTATGATTTACCTGGTGATGTTTCAGACAATATATTAATTAGAAAATTTCAAAAAAAGTTGTTTTTTCTGGCATCAAGCCAAATTTTCATATATAATAAAAAAGCAGACAAAATTGAGCGCAGTAACCAACTCATTCCTGATACCCTTTCTCTTTCAAATTTTATTTATACACAGCCAACTATTAGCTGGTTTAAAACTTCGAACAAATGGGTTTATATTAGTGATTATTATCATATTAGTGAGGAGCAATTGGCAATTTTGAATCTATTTGATCATATTAAAAGTATTAAAGTAGACAATGAAAATAATTTGTGGATTATTAATGGACAAGATGATTTATATAAAATACTTCCAGTGAACGATAATAATTTGTTTTCGAAGGATTTTCAAGTGTTTTTCAAAGAAATAAAAGATGAAACCGGTAAAAGGCTTTTTTTAAAGAAAATGGAATTTGAGTACAAACAAAAGTCTTTTACTTTTAGTATTACCGCCCCGTTTTATGTTAAACAAGATGCCATAAAATATCAGTATTTTGTTGAAGGGGCAATGGATGATTGGTCGGAGTGGCGTCCGAGACCAGATTTTGATCTGTTTATTGCGAAACCAGGGAAATATGTGGTTCATGTAAGAGCCCAAAATGTTTTTGGTACTATAAGCCCTTCGCAAAAGGTGGTTTTTAAAATTAAGGCCCCTATCTGGATGACCACTTGGTTTATTATTACAGTAACAGCTATTATTGCTCTTTTGATTACATTAGCTGTTGTAATGATTGTTAAAAAAAGGGAAAGGAAGTTACTTAAAGAAAAAATGCTGCTTGAGAAAAAGGTTGGGGAGCGAACTTTGGAAATCTTACAGCAGAAAGAGGAAATTGAGCATAAAAGTAAAGAGATTACGGACAGCATAAATTATGCAAGCGATATTCAAAATGCTGTTATGCCTCCAATTGATATTCTCGACAAATCCGTTTCTGATTATTTTTTAATTAATATACCCAGAGATATTGTAAGTGGTGATTATTATTGGTTTAACCGTAAAAATGGAAAACTGATTGTTACTGTAGCCGATTGTACCGGACATGGCGTTCCGGGCGCATTTTTAAGTATGTTAGGAATGTCTTCATTAAGAGAAATTACTAATAAAATGCAAAATTTGCGAGCAAATACTATTTTAGATAAACTTCGTGAAAAAATAATTGAGTCTTTACATCAAACAGGTGCTGATGATGAAAGAAAAGATGGTATGGACATGGCGCTTAGTATACTTGACCTGCATAATATGAAACTGCAATTTGCAGGGGCTTATAATCCACTATTTCTAGCGAGAGGTAATCATATTGAAGTTATTAAAGGTGACAGGATGCCTATAGGTATCCACAAAAAAGTAAATGTTCCTTTTGTAGGATATGAAATAGAAGTTCAAAAAGGAGATGTCTTTTACATGTTTTCTGATGGTTATATTGACCAGTTTGGCGGTGAGCATAACCGCAAATTTTTAAGTAGTAACTTTAAAAAATTATTACTGGAAATTCAGGGTTTTGATATGAAAACTCAGAAAAAAATATTAATACAAACATTTGAAACTTGGAAAGGAAATGAAGTTCAGATAGATGATATTTTAATTATTGGTATTAAAATCTGAGTATATAATTACCTGTTATCGATTTCTGCAAAGACCAGTTAAAAAAAACTTAGCTTCTTCGTAACTGTGACTTACTAAAAAATAGGGGCAATGAATTTATTTTCTTCATTGTTTTTTTTACTTTTGCAATATGTTTTTTTGAACATAACGGGTTGTTGTAATTAAATTATTCTAATTTATGGCAGGATCAATAGGAGATAAATATTACGATGTTTTTCTAAAATACCGTTTGTGGTTATGCACGAAAGAAGGGGATGGGATTCTCGGTGAAGGACGACTTTCATTACTCAAAGAGATAGATATAACTGGGTCATTAAAATCTGCAGCCGATAATCTTAATATCAGCTATAGAAAAGCATGGGGCAATATTAAAGAAGCTGAAGAACTATTGGGGTTTAAATTAGTAGTAAAACAAAGAGGCGGAAAAGATGGCGGTAATTCACAATTATCACTCGAAGGAAGAAAATTATTAGAAGCTTATTATGAGCTTAAGGAGGATTTCGATCAATCAATAAAAAAAATAACTAAAAAGTTTTTTAATAAAATTAATAAACCATCTATGATGGTTTAAATAGATTAAACAAAAAATATATGAGAACAATAATAACTACTATTGTTTTTATTGGATTATTAAGCGTTAATTTTTCCTGTTCGTCACCTGAGAAAGGCGAGGGGAATGGAAATGAAGGTTTAACAGGCGAATTAATGATCTTTCATGCAGGTAGCTTATCAGTACCATTCAAAGAAATTTCAAAGGGATTTGAAAACATACATCCGGGTGTAAATATAAAATTAGAGTCTGCAGGAAGTGTTGCAAGTGCTAGAAAAATTACTGATTTAAACAGGTATTGCGATATTTTTGCCTCGGCAGATTATAAGGTAATCGACGAAATGTTAATTCCAGGATACACTGATTTTAACATAAAGTTTGCAGGCAATGAAATGGCAATAGTTTATACCGAAAAATCAAAATTTTCTAATGAAATTACTTCCCAAAACTGGATAAAAATTCTATTGAAAGATGAGGTTCATTATGGACGTTCAAACCCAGATGCAGATCCTTGTGGGTACAGGGCTGTTTTGGTTTCTAAGTTGGCAGATGAATTTTACAAAATACCTGGTTTTTCAGAAAAACTTTTAGCAAAAGATATTAAGTATATCAGACCAAAAGAAACTGACCTATTGGCATTGCTTGAAACCGGAACTCTTGATTATATTTTTTTATACAGGTCTGTTGCACAACAACATAAACTTCCCTATTTATTATTGCCTGACAGCATTAATCTGAAGAAATTTGACTTAGAATCATTTTATAGTACTGTTGAAACAAAAATCAGGGGAAAGAAAAAGGGTGACTGGATTATAAAAATCGGTGCCCCAATGGTCTATGGTATTACAATGCATAAAGAGGCAAAAAATAAGGAGCTTGCTATACTTTTTATGGATTTTATATTAAACAAAGGCATTGAAATTATTGAAAGTAATGGCCAAACCGGATTGGTGCCATCTATTACTGATTCTTTTGAAAATATCCCTGATAATCTTAAAAAATATGCTGTAGCACAGAACTCTGAGCTGTGATATTTTTCTGACTTGCAAAGTTTTTTAAACTTGGTAAGTCTTTGTATTTGATAAGAGTAGAAAAATTCGACAATATAGTTTATTGCAAAATCAGTATGTTGGAAATTAAACCTTAAGTATGAAATATTCTCTTTTCCAAAATATAACCATTCTTTTCAGTGGGCTGATTGTTCTTTTTATAATTGGTCCATTGTTAAGTATGTTTATCCAAACTGGAAAACCTGAATTTTTGGAAACCATTGCTGATGAGGAGGTTTTAAATAGTGTATGGTTAACTTTGAGTACGGCATTTCTGACAACAATTTTGTTTGCTGTTTTTTCCATTCCCTTTGCATATTTGATGGCCAGATATAATTTCCCATTTAAGGGTATTTTGCAGGGGATAATTGATTTGCCTGTGGTAATTCCACACTCTGCAGCAGGTATTGCATTGCTTGGTTTCGTTTCACGCGATTCAGCATTGGGGAAATTTGCCGGATATTTTGGGCTTGATTTTATTGGAAGTTCTCTTGGAATAGGCATTGCAATGGCTTTTGTTAGTTTGCCTTTTTTTATTAATGCCGCTCGCGATGGTTTTGCCGGTGTACCCCGAAGGTTAGAACAGGCTGCATATACTTTGGGTGCTTCATCTTTAAGGACATTTGTGACTATTTCACTACCATTAGCATGGAGGAATATTTTGTCAGGTTT
>JBDLJL010000205.1:0-8537 GCA_039714415.1 Bacteroidota bacterium | reverse complement strand
AGTGGTTAAATTTGAATAACCATGGGTAAAACCCATGGTACATAAGGAATAGCAATGTGAACCCTGAATGGGTTCAAATTTTAAACCCGATTGCCCTGAGCAATATTCTTATTGGAAAGCATTAAAGAATTGTAACTACTCAGTCATTAATAAGTGAAAAAAATGCCACAGATTCACAGATTTTAAAACAAGCAAAGCTTGTTTTTCTGTGAAAATCAATGAAATTGATTTTTTTTATCTGTGAACGGCTTTAGCCCTCACGCAAGTAATCTGTGGCATATGTTTGTTTATCAGGCGTTTTATCTAACTGGGTAGTTGCAAGGAATTTACATTGATTGGTATGGAATTGAGAATGAACTAAAAACAATTGGACAAGTTGAGAAAAAAGATATTTTAGGCTTTGAACACGTAAATTTTATATTAAATGGTGTAAAACACAAATAGATTTTCGTAATTATCGGGTTAAAATGAATATTGACTTACAAAAATATCGGGTTAAACTGATCGTTTAAATATACTCACTAGTAGTTCAGCAGGCATATTGTTTAATGTTGTATTAATCTTTAATTTAAACATGTTCCTGGTAACAGGTTTGGGTAAAACAACATTTTCATTAATTAAGTTCTCTCTAAATTTATCAATATTTTCAGTTTCCACATAAAGTTTAAAGACGTTTGTACCATTGGCAACTTTTTCAATTTTAAATTGCTTTTCTTTTGATATTAAACTGTTAAACTTGTTAAACTGAAGCATGGCTTTTTTGTATTCCGGTAAAAATGAGTCAGAATAATTCAGGGCAACTAAGGCAAATGGCCATACCTGTGGCATTCCACCACCAAACATTCTGCGTGTGTGATATAATTCTTTGCAAAATTCTTTGCTGCCAGCTAAAATAGCACCTGAGGCAGCATTAAAATTTTTGTACATAGAAATATAAACAGTATCAAAAAGACTTGAAAATTCTTTTACCGATATTTCACTATGGGCAACGGCATTGAATAGTCGGGCACCATCCAAATGTATTTTTATATTATTTTGCCTTGCAAATTCGCTGATTTTTTTCATTTCATCATAATCGAACATCTCATTATCAGTTCTCCTGACTGGTGATTCAATCATTATTGCCCCAACATCTGTTTTTACCCGACCATTATTCGTACGTCTAATTGCTGCCTTAACTTCATCCAAAGTAAAAGTTGTTTTTCCTTCAGCTAAAGGAATTAGATTTAAACCACTTAAATTTTGCGCACAATCGCCAGAATCATTGTATATATGACTTTCTGCCTGAACAATCACTTTTTTTCTATTGCCAGCCAGTTTTCTTATGGCAATTTGATTAGCCAATGTGCCTGTCGGCATAAAAACAGCGCTTTCTTTACCCAATAAATTGGCAAACTTTTTTTCTAAACCCTCAACTACACCACCACGCGAATAACTGTCTGGCACAAGTTTGGTTTTTGTCATTAACTTGCTAAGCAGGGCAGCATATTCTTCAGGGGAAAAATCAATCCCATCACGGGTGAATTTTACTTTTTGTTGGGTATTATTTAAAAGCAGTTCAGACCCGGTATTAGAAAAACTTAGAAAAGGTACTCCCAGGGCAGAGGCACCACTTAATTTTACAAAATCTCGCCTATTTAATTCACTCATTTTTATTTTTCATTAATGATTTTAAGTCAATAAGTTTTCCTTTTAATATCAAAGCATTAATTTTTTTAAGATTTTCAATATTTTCTAGAGGATTTTCATTTAAAATGAGAATATCTGCATCAAAACCTTCTTCAATTTTGCCTTTTTCCCATCCAAATGCCTTATTAAAGTTTGATGTAGTTGCAGCTATTAACTGACGGTTGCTTAGCCCGATCTTTTTTAATAGTTCAAGTTCAGTATGTAAGGAAATACCCGGCATGGTACCCCAAACGTCACAAGCACTTCCTGCAATATACTTTGCACCATGTTGATAATATTTTTGTTCCAGTTCAATTTCTTTGAGTGCCATTTTTGTATAGTTTTTCTGCACTTCTTCCGTATAATCATGATTTCCGGTTTCTTTATTTGCCGGATTATTAATATCATCAGTGTTTATAAACTTTGCAACAGCTTCGTCCCATGGGTTTTTATGTTCTGGAAAGTCAAGGTACAAAAGGCTCAAGGTTGGCATTAAATAACTGTTCCCTTTGCCTAAATTAATGGCATGATTAATTACCGAACTGTCTTCAACATTAAGCGAATATAAAAACTGGTAGTACTTCCATTTTGGTGAGTTCAATTCATTACTAAATGGTTCTTTAGCTACCGCATTGGCCATTTCTTTTGAAGCAATATCTAAGGAATACCTTGTTGTATGTACAAAAGCCTGAGTACCCATGTCAACTCCTTCTTTATAGCTTGTAAATCCTAATTCACCAATGGTAGCCATTTGATATTTATCAGCCAGGTTCAGTGAAAATTGTAAAAGTTCAGGTGTTAATTTGTACATTAAAAGCATTACTTTAACTTTTTTTGTGGCCCAGTTTTCAAAAGCTTGGGAAATTTCTTTCTTGGTCTGTATTGTATCACCAACCTCACCGAGTTTAAATATTTCCGGTGAAGGATCAGCCTTTTCAAAAAGATCACCTCTTCGGGTTGATTCAACCCCAATAATGCTGGTAACCCCTGACAATAAAAATGCATTTGCGTATGCCTGGTTATTTATTACGGCAAACCCATCAATTAAGCCGGGAACAATATATTTTCCGGCAGCATCAATTATTTGTGTATTTCCAGCTAGGGTAGTGGTATCTGTTAATTTCCCAACTCGTTTTATTTTACCTTTTTCTATTAAAATAAAGCTGTTTTCAATATCATTAACCTCAGAACCATTCCATTCTGTATTGATTATGGTTCCTCCTTTTATTAAAATCAGATTTTTACGATTTTCAGGTGCTTGTTTACACTGTATTAGAAGAATTACAATTAGGCTTAGAATAATTTTAAGGGTTTTCATATTTTTAGTTTTTAGAAATTATTAACCTGAAAAATTCATCACGCAAAGCCGCTAAGTCGCAAAGAATGTATTTATTCGTGCTAAACACATAAGGTTTCAATTCAAGTATACAAAAACTATTAACAAAATTAAATCAATTTAAATCTTTGCGTTCCTACCTTCTTTGCGTGAGATTTTATAATATCGAAGCTTTATAAATCATTTCCCATGCGGTGTCAAATCAGGTAATTTTTTACCATCCTTTAAATAATTATCAAACCATTGTTTGGCCATTTCATTTACTTCATCATCAAATTCATTTAAGCCATGGTCGCCACCTTCAAAAAGGACTAAACGATGAGGAATTTGTGCTTTTATAAATGCTGCTGATAATGCCAGGGCCATTTCAGGAACCACACGCCAATCAGCGGTTCCATGAACCATTAAGATTGGTGTAGTTTTTGGAATTTTATTCACAAATTTAATGGCAGATCGTTCATCCAGGTTTTTTTCTTTATGGTTTTTATAATCAGGGATTAAATCTTCATATACTTCTTCCATAACAGGACGGGTTTTTTTCATCATATATAAATCAGAAAGTCCGCCTCCTACAACCGCCGCTTTAAATAGGTTGTTTTTTGTTAATGTCAAATAAGTCATCATTCCACCACGGCTCCAGCCATAAATACCAAGTTTAGATGTATCAGCTTGTTCCATGTTTTTCAATAAAGGGATGAGGTTTAAAATGTCATTTACCTCAGCACCACCAAATTCATCTTTTCCACCCTCACCACCTACATTGCCCCTGTACTGACTTCCAACCACAACATAGCCCCAGCTTGCCACTTTTGCAAGAATAAATGTGGCTTTAAAAATATTCAATGAACCAAAATCAAGATTCCCTCCACGGTTATAAATAATTCCCGGATGTTTTCCTTTTCCTTTTGGATAAGCCAAATATCCTTTTACTTTGTTTCCATCACTTTCATAGGTAATCTCTTCTAGAATAATATCGTTTAAATAGTTATATTTTTCTTTAAATTCAATTTCCGTACTTTTTTTACTAAGTATTTTATTGCTCAATTGTTCATTTAAAAGGAGATTGATTTTTTTGTGTTCAAGTATTTTCCCATTTTGTGCAAAAGCACTACTGCTTAGCACTAATAAAATCAGAGTACATATAATGGTTTTCATAATTTTTTTATGCTAAAGATAATTATTAATGTTCAAATTAATAAGTAATTACTAAATTTGATATAATAAAAGCTACTAATTATGTATAGACTTTTTTTATCATTAACTACCTTAATTACAATATTTGCAATAACTGCACAGGAAATTACTAAGGTTTATACTAACATAGGAAAAGACGAAAAAGGAATTTATGTATTTCTTTTCGGTCGTAAAGTTTATGCTCAAAAGCCTAATGATACTTTTCAGTTTATTAATTTTCATGGAAATCCAAACGGACATGAAACAGGAATAGATTTGGATTTTTAATTTCCCAAACTTTATGGAATTCTTTATTCTGGTTTTATAAACTATGGAGATGCAAAAATACCCCAAACAGTATATTTTAGAAATGAAACCAAAATAATTGGTGGTAAAACAACCATTGATATTAAGGAAAACCTTTCAGGCAGATATGATATGATTGGATGGGAGAAAAGTGGTAAAGGAATTCTTGGCTACAGAATAGTGAACAGTATTGGAAAAATTTTGTATGATGGTAAACCAGCAAAGAACGTATGAAACTGCAATACGCCAACTGGAAACATGCGGCAGAACCTTTCTGGCATTATATCCCTTTCATTGTAGGATTTGGTAAACATGAAGCTTATCTTTATCGATTTCATGATTATTATAATAACCGTTATTATCAAGTTGATCATTTCCCATTTAAGGATAATTCAGCTGAATACGTATTTAAGGATAATTTTGTAAACCCGGAGAATGGTCCGTTGAGTGAAGATGGATCAGAATATGACCCGGATCCTGATAAACAAAATTTCCCTTCTTATAAAGAAACCGTATTTTGGTATGCCTATGATAATATTGCCATGATTGTACTAAATTCAAATTATTGGTACACTCCTGCCAACCTGTCCAAGACAAGTGGTAACCGGCATGGTTTTGTGATGGATAACCAATTAAAATGGTTTGATACCACTATTGCACAGCTTGAAAAGAACAAGGATATTGACCACATTTTTGTTACTATCCATACTCCATTTTTCCCTAATGGGGGGCATGTGTCTGATGATATGTGGTATGATGGGAATAATATTCCGCAGGCTTATGTGAATGGGCGAGCCTATAAAAAAGGAATTATTGAACGACGGGATGAATTGCTGGATATTATTGTTAATAAAAGCAAAAAAACACTTGCTATTTTAGCAGGTGATGAGCATAACTACAATCTTTTAACCATAACGAATAAGGTAAATCGTTACCCTTATCAATATAAGAGAGAAAAATTAAAACTTTCCCGTAAAATATATCAGATTAACAATGATGCAGCAGGTGCACCCTATTATGCTAAGGAAGAAACACCATGGATGAAGAACCTACGAAATTTTTCAACCCAGAATGCCTTGGTCCTGATTGATGTGGATGGTCCAAAAGTGTTTGTAAGAGTAATAAACCCGGATACCAATGAGCTAATTGATAAATATTTCCTGAAAGAATAATATATTTTTATTTATGGACTCTAAGCCATCCTTCCCGGGTTTTTATTGATAAAGTCTTTCCAACTTTTGAAAGATTTTCCACCGGTAAGTGCGGTGTTTTGATAAAAATGACAAACTGCAGCGGCTAATCCATCTGTTGCATCAAGCATAGCAGGGATTTCTTTTAACTGGAACATACCTTTGAGTATAGCAGCTACTTGTTCTTTTGAAGCACTTCCACTACCGGTAATTGCAATTTTGATTTTCCGGGGAGCGTATTCAAAAATAGGGATTCCCCTATAAAGTCCGGCAGCCATTGCTACACCTTGGGCCCGTCCTAATTTTAACATGGACTGCACATTTTTTCCAAAAAAGGGAGCTTCAATCGCTAATTCGTCAGGGTGGTATTCATCAATTAGTTGGAGTGTGCGTTCAAATATCTTTTGTAGTTTAAGGTAGTGGTCTTTTAATTTTCTTAAATCAAGTATACCCATAGTTATCATTTCAGGGTTTTTACCATTGGCTTTAACCAAACCATAGCCCATTATGCTTGTACCGGGGTCAATTCCAAGTATTATTCTCTCTTTCTTCACAAGACTAAATTATCAAAAAAATAATGAAACAGGAATAAACTTTCTCATGTTTTCGTCTTTAAATCTAAACCTATGGTTTTTTAATTAACAACCGGTGAACAAAAACACCTAATATTATAAATACTAATCCAACTATAGTTGTGTAATAAATATTCTCTCCAAGTATCAGGTGAATCCATATCAAAGCAAAAAATGGTGAAATAAAAACCAGGTTACTAATTCGGTCACTTCTATCAGCAAATTGCAATGCTTTTAACCACAATATAAAAGTTATACCCATCTCAAATAAACCGGTATAAATTGCAGCAGCCAGGCCTGTAATTTTTGGAATTTTAAAGGATGAGAATAAAAACAGTGCTATGCTAATGAAGAATAAAGAAAAGAAAAAACTTAATGTTAGTTTATGTATTTCCGGTCGTTTATCTTTTACATTATAGATCCAAAACAACGCCCAAATAATAGAACTGCCCGTAGCTAATAAAATGCCAATAGGTTGGTCAATGTCCATGCTAAAAAGCTGGTCGCGTGAGCTTATTAAATATACACCAAAGAAACTGATAAAAATAGCAATCAAACTTCTATAATTAAGTTTTTGACCAAGCAAAGGCGCAGAAAGTAAAACTAACATAATTGGCCAGGTATAGTTTAAGGGTTGTGCTAGTTGTGCCGGTAAAATACTATAGGCTTTTAATAATATCATATAGTATGCAAAGGGGTTTAAAAAACCTAATATTACAGAATTTAGATATTGCTTTTTTGTGTAGGTAAATAAAATTTTAAATTCCTTTTTTACAATGAGCAGGACTAAAAGAACAATGAAGGAAGTTAGTGATGCGAAAAAAAGTAAATGGATGAAATCCATATATTTAAGCGCAATTTTAAATGCAACTGCAGCAGTAGACCAAAACATTATTGCCAAGAGGGCAAAGAGATAGGATTTGGATGTTCTGTTCATTTTTGATAGTAATAAGCAATCTTTGTAATTCTATATTTAGGCAGAAACTAATTATATTCATCAATTTCAGGTCTCAGTAGTTTTTACCGAGTTTAGGATTTATGTCTGTTTATTGGGCTCATTCAAGTATATTGCTAAATAGAATATTGTTTTTTTGAGAACACCAATAATAAAAATGCCGAAATATAATCCCGGCATTTTTATTATTTTTTATGTAACTTGCTATTTAATATGATTCAATATCAAAATTCATATTTGAATAATCGCTTTCTACAAAGTTAAATGGCAAGCCTGATAGTTCTTCAAAATCCTGACCATATTCCAACATATCTTCATCAAAGTATAACCAGTTTATTTCTAGCTCGATAGATTTACGTTTCTTGATGATTTGCAGCTTATTAATTAAACGCATAAGTGCTTTTGTAGTACTTGAATTAAAATATTCAAAATGAAAATTCACAATTGTTTTTTTCTGAGGTTCTTTAACATACTGCTCTATCCAATGAACAATAGGTCCAAAAACTTTATCTGTATCTTCCGGAGTTGACCTTCCCGAAATTTCAATCAATCCTTTTTTTGCATCCATATGTACTAATGGTGATTTTTGTGTTGCACCAATAAGTATTCTTTCCATTTTATTTCGTATTAATGAAAGTTCTTCTCTATAAAGTTAAAAGGAATTCCAACAACTTCAAGGAAATCCTGTCCATAGTCATAAATATTTTCATCATCATAATAGTAATTCACATACAACTCTGAATTCTCTGTAAGTTGTTTTGCCAGAAACAGAAACCGTATTAAGGCCTTTGCTGTACTAGAATTAAAATATTCAAGTCTTAAATTTATTGTTGTTTCGTTCTTCGGTTTTTCAAGATATTTTTTAAGCCAGTCTAACATTGGATCAAAGATTATATCAGAGGATTCCAAAATACTTCTTCCTTCTATGGTCAATTCACCTTTATCATAATTGAAATGAACACTAGGTTTTGTTTTGTTACCGACCATTATAAGATCCTTAATCATAAAAATTTCGGCATTTGTTTTTCAAATTTGTTTTATATACAATCTCATGTAAATTGCAAAAATCTATAAAAACATGATAGTTCAACACCTCTAAAAGTCAAAGGTATAAAAAAAAGATGATTGTCCGAGATTTTTTTTATTAATTGCAATGCAATTGCATTTAAAAATACAAGCTATATTGGTTAAACTGTTAATATTCTATCGAATGTTTGTAAGTATATTAATTAGAGTTTGTCTATAAAGTCCAACTTCTTCGTTACGCAGGTTTTGAAAACGGTCATTTACGAAAGTAAACTCCCTGATTTTCAAAACCTGCAAGCCTCGAATTTGAA
>JBDLJL010000204.1:0-8598 GCA_039714415.1 Bacteroidota bacterium | reverse complement strand
GGTATAATAATGAAACAATTTCATTTTATAATAAGGCATATCATGTAGTTTACAATGTAACAACATCAAAGGTAGAATTTTATAATACCACAGATGACAGGGCTGAGAATTTCAGTTTCAGTAAAGAAAACAATTCTGTTGCCTATACAATTGAAAATAATTTGTACGTGGCAGATAAGAATGATGCAATTTATATCACAAAAGATACCGACAAAGGGATTGTAAATGGAAATCCTTATGTTCATCGTCAGGAATTTGGGATTGATAAGGGTATTTTTTGGTCATCAAAAGGTAATTTTATGGCTTTTTACCGTAAAAATGAGAACATGGTGGCTGATTATCCTTTAGTGGATGTTACTACACGAATTGCTACCCAGAATAATACAAAGTATCCTATGGCCGGTGAAACCAGTGAGCAGGTTACTTTGGGGGTTTACAATGTAAAAGAAGGCGGAACCGTGTTTATGAAAACGAAAAAGGATGATCATTACCTGACACGAATTTCCTGGGATCCTTCTGAAAAGTTTGTTTATATAGCAGAACTGAACAGGGGGCAAAATCATATGAAATTGAATAAATATGATGTAAATTCCGGTGAGTTTATTCAGACTCTGTTTGAAGAAAAACACCCAAAATATGTTGAACCCGAGCATGATATGGTATTTTTGAAAACAAAACCAAATCAGTTTTTATGGTTTAGTGAGCGTGATGGATATAATCACTTGTATTTGTATAATACTTCAGGAAAAGTAATTAAGCAGATTACAAAAGGCAATTGGGTAGTTACTGAATTTTTAGGTTTCGATGCAAAAGAAAGGAATATTTTTATCCAGGCAACGAAAGAAAGCCCTATTGAACGCCATATTTACAAAGTAAATTTGAAAAGTGGTAAAATGTTGCGGTTAACAAAAGAAAAAGGAACGCACAATGCTCAGTTTAATGCTTCCAAGACTTATTTTGTGGATTCTTATTCAAGTACTACGGTTCCGCGAAAAGTAAATATCGTTGATGCAAATGGAAAGCAGGTTCAGAATATATTAACAGCTGCCAATCCTTTAAAAGACTATAAATTGGGCGAGATGAATATAGGTACTTTAAAAGCAGCTGATGGAAAAACAGATTTATATTATCGTATGATTAAGCCGGTTGATTTTGACCCGAATAAAAAATACCCGGTGGTTGTTTATGTTTATGGTGGCCCTCATTCTCAATTAGTTAGTGATACATGGTTGGGTGGAACAGGTCACTGGGCCTATTATATGGCACAAAAGGGTTATATTATGTTTACTTTGGATAATCATGGTACTGACTACAGGGGATTTGAATTTGAGAATGTTATTCATAGGCAATTAGGTCAAATTGAAATGTTAGATCAAATGAAAGGTATTGAATATTTAAAAAGCCTGCCTTATGTTGATCAGGAACGGATTGGTGTTGATGGCTGGAGTTATGGTGGCTTCATGACCATATCATTAATGACAAATTATCCTGAAACGTTCAAAGTAGGTGCTGCCGGCGGTCCTGTAATTGACTGGAAATATTACGAAGTAATGTATGGCGAACGCTATATGGATACTCCCCAGGAAAACCCTGAGGGTTATGAAAAAACCAGCTTACTTGGCCAGGCAGATAAATTAAAAGGACGTTTGTTAATTATCCACGGAGCGGTTGATTCAACAGTGGTTTGGCAAAATAGTCTTACATTTGTTGAAGAATGTGTAAAAAAAGGTGTTCAATTGGATTATTTTGTCTACCCTGGTCACGAACACAATGTTAGGGGAAAAGATAGAGTCCATTTAATGGAAAAAATAACAAGGTATTTTGATGATTTTTTGAAATAAAGTAACTTCAGGTCAAAGAAATTATAATGGAAGACTTTGTAGATGAATGGTTAAAAAGGAGAGATAAAGCCGTACAGCCAAATAAAAAATTCATTAAAAAACTCTCAAAATTAAATGAGAAGAAAGTAAACCCGGTTGCTGATGAAATTCATGATCTGGTATTTGAAAAAGTAGATTGTTTAGCTTGTGCAAACTGCTGTAAAAGTATACCACCTATTGTAAATGAAACGGATGCTAAAAGGATTTCTAAATTTCTTGGCCTGAAAGTGACGGTTTTTAAAGAGGAATATTTAAAAATGGACGAAGATGGGGATATGGTAATGAACCAGTCCCCATGTCCGTTCCTTGAAGAGGATAATAAGTGCCGTATTTATGAAGTCAGGCCCAGGGCATGCCGTGAATACCCGCATACCAATAATTATGAGTTCTTTAAAAACAAAAAACTACATGCTATAAATTCAAAATATTGTCCTGGTGTTTTTTATATTTTAGAAGAATTAAAGCAGTATTTTATTAAACTATGAGCAGTTAAACCTGAATTATATTTGAGGAAATTTATTTTGATGATACGAACATCTATCGTATGTTTGCTCGTAATATAGTTCGAAATTTAAATATTTTGATGAAACTATGTATTTTCTAAGTTAAGCAATATCATTTAATTTTTCAGAATACTAATTGATATTTTAGAAGGTCTTTGTGCATCATGATAAATACGATGTGTAGCCTTAATAAAATCTTTTTGCTCAGCTTCATAAATGTTAATAAATTTCTGCGGGTTTATATCGACTAATGGGAACCAAGAATTTTGTACATGAATCATAATTCGGTGACCTTTTTTAAACTGATGTGCTAAATCTGGTATTTCAAATGATACTTCTGACACTTGATTTGGTACAAAAGGTTCTGGTTTTTCAAAACTGTTCCTAAACTTTCCTCGCATAACTTCACCCCTTACTAACATCTGGTAACCTCCCATGGGCACATTCTTATCATTTTTAGGATAATTATTTAATTGGTCTGGGAATACATCAATCATTTTAACAATATAATCTGCATCCGTTCCTGTTGTACTAACAAATAAATTGACTTTTAAAGGACCTACCATAGTAATATCTTCTTTTCATATTTACTTTTTTTTCAGGTTAGTTATTAATAATTCTTAATTCGTTAATATTTTCGTTATTAAGGCTATTATAATCCATATACAGCACTTAAGAATGATGCGTTTTCTAACATACACTGCAAGAAGTGTTTTTCCTAATTTTTATATATTGATGGTAGCTTAAAAATAATTTAAACAAATAAAAAACTTATGGTGTCCTATAAACAAAATCTTTATTTCAAGCTTAACACCAAAATCATTTTACCATCAAAAATTCATGCATGGCCCTGGCGGCTTTTCTTCCTGCACCCATAGCCAGGATTACTGTGGCTGCTCCTGTTACAATATCACCACCTGCCCAAACTCTGTCTATGGAGGTTTTGCCTGTTTCTTTATCAACTATAATGGTCCCTCGTTTTGATACTTCAAGATCAGGCGTTGTTTCAGGGATAATTGGGTTAGGACTGTTGCCAATGGCCACGATACAGGCATCCATCTGCATAATAAACTCAGAGCCATCAATACGGATAGGTCTTCTCCTGCCTGATTGATCAGGTTCCCCAAGTTCCATTTTTGAGCATTCTATTTCGGTCAACCAGCCGTTTTCGTCACCAATTAATTTTTCAGGAAGGGTCAAAAAGTGGAAAATGACCTCTTCTTCTTCAGCATTTTCAAACTCTTCAAACCTGGCCGGTAATTCCTTTTGCGACCTTCGGTAAACAATATAAACTTCTTCGGCACCAAGCCGGAGTGCAGTTCGGGCACAGTCCATAGCCACATTTCCGCCCCCTACCACAGCCACTTTTTTATGCCTGATCACAGGTGTATAAGTTTTAGGATATTGGAAGCCTCCCATTAAATTGACCCGGGTCAGGTATTCATTGGCAGAATAAACACCATTGAGGTTTTCCCCGGGAATATCCATAAACCAAGGTAGTCCTGCACCTGTGCCCAAAAACAAGGCATCGTATTCTTTTGTTAACTTTTTCAATGATTTGGTTTTTCCAACTACATAATTTTTTATAAGCTTAACGCCAAGTTTTTGTAAATATTCAATTTCCCGGAATACAACCTTTCCCGGAAGCCTGAATTCAGGAATGCCATAAGTCAACACCCCGCCCGGTTCGTGGAGTGCTTCAACCATGGTTACCTCATGCCCTGCCAATATTAAATCGCCAGCTACTGTTATTCCTGCAGGCCCTGATCCAACTACCAATACTTTTTTTCCTGTTTTCGAAGCTATTTCCGGTAGTTCAACTGTATCTTGTGCAGCTTCCCAGTCAGCAGCAAACCTTTCGAGACGGCCAATGGCTACCGGTGCACCTTTTTTTGTTAATATACATTTAATCTCGCATTGTTCTTCCTGTGGGCAAACCCTGCCACATACTGCAGGAAGGCAATTTTTTTCTTTTAACACCTTTATGGCACCGGCAAAATCTTCATGGGCAATACGGTCAATAAAACCCGGGATATTTATTTCAACAGGGCATCCATCTATGCAAAATGGTTTTTTGCATTGCAGACATCTTTTTGCCTCTTCTATAGCATCTGCTTCTGTATAGCCCAATGCTACTTCTGAAAAATTTCTTTTCCTGATAAAAGGGGGTTGCTTAGGCATTTCAACCCTGTTGAGATTTAGTTTTTTCTTTTCTGCCATATCCTGATTAATTCATAAAGTGCGTTTGTTATAGTTAGTGTTTCAAAGAAAACACTAGATATCATAAGTGGCTCTTAAGAAAGCATCAAGAACAAGGCTTGCAAACCTTTGAAAATATTGAGTTTGCTTTTGCAAATGATATGTTTTTAAGGTTTGCGTAACGTAGTTATTGACGTTTTCTTATAGCCACAAGTTAATTTCCTCCACATCCTGAATGATGAACAAGAAAAGCTTCTTCGTTTATGTATTGCCTTCTTCTTTTTGCCAATTCATCCCAATCCACAAACCTGCCATCGAAATTAGGGCCATCCACACAGGCAAATTTCATTTTGCCATCAACTGTGCACCGGCAAACACCGCACATACCTGTTCCATCAATCATTATGGTATTTAAAGTTACAATTATTGGGATATCTAAGTGTTTGTAATCTCTCGTTGTATTATAACTTAATGTGGTACATCCATTAGCAATTATCCTATCGGGAACAATTCCCTTATCCTTAATAATATCTACACCATTTTTTACATGTCCTTTGAAACCATAGCTCCCGTCCCTTGTAAGTTTTATGATCTTATCACTATATTTCAACAGTTTATCTTCCCAATATAGAAGGTTTCTGCTCCGTCCTTCCATAACGGTAACCACATGGTTCCCTTTTTCTTTTAATGCCCTGACCACCGGATAGATAGAGCCCATGCCAAAACAACCACCGATGCAAACCACAGTGCCAAAATTTTCTATTTCCACCGGTTTACCCAGGGGGCCAACTATTGATGGGATTTTATCGCCAGGTTTCAGCATGGCCAGTTTTGATGTTGAAGTACCCACTTCCATAAAAATAATGGAAAGATGACCTCTTTCGTGATCCCAATCTGCTGCAGTGAGGGGTATCCTTTCTGCACCCTTACCTGCATGTACGATAACAAATTGTCCAGGTTGTATTTCTTCAATAACTTCTGGGGCTTCTACCACCAAAAGATGAAGGTTGGGGACAATCATTTTTCTTTCAATAATCTCAAACATGTTCCCTCCTTACATTTACAGGGCATGGGTTACTCTCAAAATCTGTTTTACCATTGGAAGATACCAGGTAAAAATAACCCGGGGTGATTTGCTTCCTTATAACCACCGGATAGCTTTCTTGCGTTTGAGATGAAACCAATTGCACATTATCGTTATTATTTAATTTCAGTTTTTTAGCGTCTTTTGGATGCAGTATTATGTGACCACATTTTACTAGTTCGCCAAAGCCCTCAACTCCATTGCTTAGGTTCAAATTACTGTAATTATGCTGTGATCTTTCCTGTATCAGAACATAAGGATATTTTTTACCTGGAGCTGTAATATTTTGATGTTTATTTACTGGTTTTGTTATGTCATTGTTTGCCTTTTTTTCAATTTCAAGTTCTTTAGTTTTAAATCCGGGGATTTTAATTTTAATTTTTTTGGCTATCCTTGAAAATACCTCCTGGTGGGTTAATGAATAGCCATGTGGTTCAGCCACTGATTTGGTTTTTTGTACTTTTCCATCAGTATTTAGGTAGGAACCACCCGATTCACCCCAAATGGCCGTGGGTAGAATAACATCCGGTGCTGATTGTGGTGTGGCAGGGAAGGCATTTTGAAAAATAATGTGTTTCACATTGGGTCTTTCATGAAATGGATTGTCACCAATTAAATATAACAAATCGTATTTTCCTTCTTTTATTTTTTTATCCACTTCATTAAAAGGTTTTAATCCAACCAATGACATTAATCCGTTTAGATTTCCATATTGATTTGGCATATACAGTTTGGCCTTGGTTAGTTTAGCGATTTGGCCAATTTTGTCAAGTAACGGAATGCAATTGCTGAGTGAAATAATTTCCGGACCTACAATTATGGCTGGTTTTGAGTTTTTTAGTACATCAACCAGTTCGCAGAGTTCATCAGGCCCTTTTTTACCATTCTTAATGATTGAAATAATTTGATCGAGATATTTATGTTCTTCACATGGGGTAGGGATGAGGTGCTGTTGGGCAAACCTTGAAGTAGTATCTTTTACCCATCCAATTTGAAAATAGGGCGTACCATTGGTAGCCGCCTTTTTTATCATCATGGTCAAAGGGGCAACATTATAATTGCCATTAAGGAAAACCGAAATATAAGCGCTTGCTTTGTCCAGTTCTTTTTTGGTAACTGAATGGCTTGCTAACTGCATATATGTCAGTAAGTTTTCATCAACAAGTGATGAGGTTATATCTTCAGTTTCTAATACATTTTCAGCTAAATGTTTTGCTGCAGAAATTTCTTCCAAACTCAGACTGGGCGATAAGAAAAGGGCTGAGCGTTTTGGTTTTACCTCATGCAGAATTTCTGTTGTTTTGTCAATGGCAAAACCCCATGAAACAATGCCATAACCTTCTTTATATTTGTATTCTGGTTCTAAAATTCTTTCCGTCCGGTTTAAAAGCTCTGAAAGGCAAAAACGCCCTTTTACGCATAGTTCGCCACCTGCCTCGTGTGGTTTGCCTGGGGGTAAGGTACCTACAATTTTGTTTTTTAATGAAAGTACCTGGATTTCACAATTTAAGCTGCATATAGGGCAAACTGAAGGTTCATATTTTTCAGGTAAACCCCACCATTTTCTGCTTTTTTCCGACATGGCACCGGTAGGGCAAACAGATACACAAGCACCACAAAATTCACATAACGCATCGATATGTGTGCTTTCAAAAGCAGGGCCAATAGTTGTTTGGTTGCCTCTTTGTTTCAGGGAAAGTACCGAGCTATTCCGGTATTCATTACATATCCTGACACAACGGTCACAATAAATGCAAAGGTTATAGTCCCTGTCGAAAAACGGGTCGTATTTTTCAACCTCTGTGTTTCTGTAAAGTCCGGGTAGTTCCAATTCATTTATTTCAAATTCTTCAACAATTTTTTGGAACTCACAATCTTTGTCTTTTGGGCACCATCGACAACCCGTAGTTACCCCGACTTTTCTTATTGTGCCCTGGAAATTGGAACAACTCTCAACATCTTCACATAAAAGGCAACCTGCAGGATGTTCGCTCAATATTAACTGTACCAAATCCTTCCTCATTTTTTGTAAAATATGGGTATCTGTACGCACCACCATACCATCTTCAACAATTGTGGTACAAGCAGTTGGGTATCCATTTCTGCCTTCGATTTCAACCATGCATAACCTGCATCCTCCATGTGGTGTAAGTTCAGGGTGGTCGCAAAGCGATGGGATATGAATATCGTTTTGTCCTGCAATGTCCAATAGAGTTGCCGGTTTTTTAATTTCAATCTTTTTATTGTTAATTGTTATTTTCACGGGTTTATTTTCTGTTCTTTTTAAATTAAATGTTGTACTAATTGCAAAAGTATTTTGTTACGAGTTACAAGTTGCGGGATAGACGAACGAAGTGACCTGTAACCCGAAACCCGTAACTCGCATCAGTCGCCAAAAGTTATGTTGTCTTTCTGATGTCAATCGGTTTATTTTATGAAATAACTAGTTTCTTATCAAATCCCTCAATGAGGGTTTCATTCTTCTTTTTTAGAACTTATGACAATTGCATTTCCTGCAATGGCATCAAATCGACAAATTTCGTAACATGCCCGGCACTTGATGCATTTTTCTTTATCCAGGTTGTGTGGTTCCGAACGTGGGCCAACAATGGCACCGGTTGGGCAAACACTCACACACAACTGGCAGCCTGTACATTTCTCTTTTATAACCGTGTATTCTATCAATGAACGGCAAACAAGGGCTGGGCAATAATATTCATCAACATGTTGAATATATTCCTGCCGGAAATACCGTAATGTTGACAAGGCCGGGTTTGGTGCCGTTTGTCCTAATCCGCAAAGAGAAGTTGATTTTATCATATGACCAAGCGATTCCAGTTTATCAAGGTATCCCGGTTCGGCTTCCCCATTACAGATTTTTTCTAAAATTTCTACCATATGGCGTGTACCTACCCTGCAGGGTGTGCATTTC
>JBDLJL010000203.1:0-8768 GCA_039714415.1 Bacteroidota bacterium | reverse complement strand
AAATTGGCGCTTTTGAAATTAAACCATAATTAGCAAATGCACTAAACCCTTCAAGAAACCTGTAACTAATACCACCTTTTAACTGGTAACCTGGTAAATTATCTGATTTAGTTGTAAGTTCATTTCCTGTACCATCATCAGTAAAATGGTCTACAAATGTATATTTCATAAAAGAATGACCAAAGGTACCGTAAGCAGTAATTTGCTCATTTGAATATTCCAATTGTGCATAATAACCGAACCAGTCAACTGTATTGGTATTATTATAGTCAATTTTATCACCTAAAACTTTATTATCGCTAGTTGCAAAATCATCATTGGTGTCAACAAAATGTGTTCCACCTAAAAGGTCACGTACCTCCCTAAAGTGTTCAATTTCGGCTGTTCTCCAGTCAATACCAACAGAACCTTTTAAGTTTTCGTTAAATAGAATCTTCACTTTTGATAATGCACCCCAAGTCGTTTGATTATTTCTACTGTTTCTTAAAATACCCAATGAAGCACCATTGGCTTGGTTCCGGGCAATAGTAGCATCCCAATGAACAAACCTGGAAGGACTTGTAATACCTTCATGATAATTATATCTTACACTACCAATGGTTCCGGTACCACCACCTTTACCACCTGAATAATAAAGAACGGTATATTGGCTGATTTTATCAGTCCAGTGCGAATACCAGTTTAAGTTAACTAAAGGTTTGCTGTAAAAGTTTTCTCTTTCATTTAAGAAGCCTTTATTATATCGGTCATGTTCTTTACCGTTCCAGTATTGCTTGCCTGCATAACTTTCACTAACGGGGCTCCAATTTTCGTTATAATAACGTCCACTATTGGCATTACCATATCCGGGATATTGTGTATCAGCATCAGCTTCAGGGAAAGCATCTAATTGGTCTTGTGTGTAACCAAAGCTTTCTGCATATTCATGACTATAAGCTGCAATATTTTGCTTATACAGGTTTTGTCCATGTCTTTGAGGTGCACCCATTGCATAAAGTTCCAGTTTATGTTTCTTATTTAGTTTATAAGAAGCACCTACATAATAAGCCCATGCATCTGTCCAGGTTGCATCAATAACACCAACACCTGATTTACGGACACCAGCAATACTTAATGCAAATTTATCGTTAATTAAACCAGTATGTCCTGTCAATGAGGCTTTCATGAAATTGCCTGAGCCATACTCAAATTTTACAGCACCACCTGCTTTTTGACCAGCCGGGCTTGTGATAATATTCATTGTACCACCTATTGAGGGGGTTGCAAGGTTAACTGCACTTAAACCTCTTTGCATTTGAATTGAAGATGTTGCATCAGCAATACCATCCCAGTTTGACCAATATACCCATCCATTTTCCATATCATTAACAGGTACACCGTTGATCATAATAGCTACATTTCTTTGGTCAAAACCACGAACATTAATACGGGCATCACCTGCTCCACCACCTTGTTGTGTTGAATAAACACTGGGTGTTGAGTTAAGAATTAAAGGAATATCTCTTGAACCAAGTTCATTCTCAATTTGCTTATGATCAATGTTTGAAATAGCAACAGGTGTTTCTCTTTCCTTTGCACGGTCAGCCGTAACATATATTTCAAGAATCCCCTGGGATGTTCCATCAAGAGAAATGGCACCCAGATTTGTCATTTTACCACTGGTAACCGTTACAGACATGGTTTTGTCTTCGTAACCAAGAAATGAGATAACAATATCAAAAGTACCAGCTTTGGTTGCCAGCTCAAAGTCTCCGTCAAGATTTGTTACTGTTCCATCGGTAGTTCCTTTAATCATAATTGCTGCACCTGGAAGTGCTGAGTTATACTCGGAATCCTTAACCGTTCCGTAAACTCCTGTTTGTGCATAAGTATAAGCTCCAAAAAATGTGATAAGAGCCATAACCAGTACACCTTTAAAAATTTTCTTCATAATTTAAAGTTTGGGTTAGTAAATAATTCGATTTTTAAAATGTGGTACAATTTTAATATTATAAATCAGTATTAGCAATATATAGATTGTTAAATTTAAGTTAAGTATGATTCAAAACATATTAATTATTCATAATATGATTAATAACCTTTAAAGTTGCACCTTTGTTTTTTTCAATATATGTTTTACAAATACCTCCTTTTTCTTGTATTAAATGGTTAGTAATTAAATTATTAGTAATTTTATTAAATTCTGTTTGATTATTAATAGAAAATGCACTACCAAGTTTTATTAAATCATGTGCTTCCTGAAAGTTTTGGTAATCTGGTCCAAAAATTACCGGAATGCCAAATGTGGCGGCTTCAAGAATATTATGTATTCCTGTGCTAAAACCACCACCAATATATGCCAGGTTTCCGTACTGGTAAAGTGATGAAAGCATGCCTACATTATCAATAATGAGCACATCAAAATCCTGAACATTAGTTTCAATTGCTTTAGAGTAGCGAATGGTTTTTCTTTGTAAAGAATTTTCTATTCTTTTTATGTTTTTTTCATGAATTTCGTGCGGCGCAATTATGTATTTCCATTTGCGGTTGTTCGAATTAATATAATTAATTAATATTTCCTCATCTGGTTTCCATGTGCTTCCTGCAATAAGGATACTTTTTCTATTTTTAAATTTTTCCAAAACCAGGTATGCTGGTGCCTGTTTTGAAATTTCATAAACACGGTCAAGCCTGGTATCGCCCGATATGGTAACATTATTATAATTTAGTTGTTCCAGCAGTTTTTTTGATTCCTGATTTTGAACAAAGAAATGAGTTATCGGCTTAAGCATTTGCCTGTACCACCCTCCATACCATTTAAAAAATATTTGGTCTTTCCTGAAAATAGAAGAAACCATATATGTTGGAATATGTTTGTTTTTTAGTGTCATTAAATAATTGTACCAATATTCATATTTTATAAAAAGCACAAATTCCGGTTGAACTAAATCCAAAAACTTATCAGCATTCCCGGGTAAATCATCAGGTAAATAAAAAACATAGTCAGCAAATTCATAATTCTTTCTTACCTCATAACCCGAAGGAGAAAAAAAAGTAAGGACAAGTTTATATCCCGGATAATCTCCCTTTAGCTTTTCTATAATCGGCCTGCCTTGTTCAAATTCACCAAGAGAGGCTACATGTATCCAAACCCTTTTCTCATCATCATTTAAACTGTCAGATATCCGGTTAAGAATATTTTGCCTGCCTTTTACCCACAGTTTTGCCTTAGAGTTAAAAGGCGAAACAATTATTAATAATAAGCGAAATATAATCAGCCCTGAGTTGTATAAAAAGTGCATATACAAATATCGAAAAAATAGTTGTCGAATTTAATAAAATATATTGGAGCAACAAGCTTCTTATCTCATGTACTATCAACAATTTATCAACAGATAGAATATTGTAAAGTATATTTTGAAAAAAGGAGTATTGCTCTAAAATAATATTATTTTTGTTAAAGTGAAAAAAGCATACCTGATATTACTGACCCTTTTTTTTACTTCATCTTATATTTTGGGACAGGAGAATCTAAGCAATATTCGCACTAAAATAATATTGATTGATTCTGATACTGTTTTGTTAGATACACTTAGCGTTATTCCCGGTACTTTTATTATTGATGCCGAATTAGGACCTGCATTAAAAGATTCCCTGATAATAATTGATTACGCGGCAGCATTATTAATTCTTAAAAAGAATAAAAAAGAATTTATTGGAAAAAAAGTAAATGTAAAATACCGCGTATTTCCTTATAATTTTTCTAAAAAATACGGAAATCGGAACTTACAGCTTATTTTACCAGATATTAAGAATAATAATAAAGTGAGAATAAGTTCCCGAAGGGTTTCTCAACCATTTGATATAAATAATGAATTGAAAAAAAACGGAAGTATTTCCCGTGGAATTATGCTTGGGAATCAGCAGGATTTAAGTACAGTATCAAATTTGAATATGCAACTGTCAGGGAAAATTAATGATGAAGTTTCTATCCTTGCTGCCATTTCAGATAACAACCTGCCTATTCAACCCGAGGGTAATACTCAACAAATTCAGGAATTTGATAAGGTTTTTGTTCAACTGTTCACGAAAAGTTCAGGTGTAATTGTAGGCGATTTTGAATTGAATAAACCAATTGGTTATTATATGAACCTCAACAAAAAAAACAGGGGCATAAAAGTGTATTCAAATTTTAATATCGGCAATGCAAATAATTATAAATTATACTCAGATTTTAGCGTGTCAATGGCTAAGGGGAAATATAATCGCCTAAAATTTAACGGCATAGAAGGCAATCAGGGGCCATACAGGCTTACCGGGACAGAAAAAGAACAATACATCATAATTTTATCAGGTTCGGAAAAAATTTATATTGACGGCGAATTATTAACCCGGGGACAAAATTACGATTATATTATTGATTATAATTCTGCCGAGATAACTTTTACCCAAAACCGGTTAATCACTAAAGATTCAAGAATAACTGCTGAGTTTGAATATGCCCAGCAGCAGTACCCGCGAATGGCTTTTTATCAAACCAATAAATTATCGAACAAAAACAACAGTTTTTGGTTGAATTTTTATCATGACAGGGATAATAAAAATGACCCTTTGTCGCTTTTTTATGATGAAAATACAAAATATTTTCTCTCGAACATAGGTGATAGCATACACAAAGCAATAGTACCAAATATTGACAGCATTGGCTATAATGAGGATATGATATTGTATGGTTTAGTTGATACGATTGTTAATGGAACGGTGTATGATAGTGTGTATCGTCAATCGTACAATCCTGAAAAAGCGGTATACAGACTTGGTTTTTCATATGTTGGCGAAAACCGTGGACACTATGTTCCTGCAATTAGCACAGCCAATGGAAAAGTATATGAATGGAAAGCCCCGGTGAATAATGAATTTCAAGGTAGTTACGAGCCTGTAGTTTTGCTTATTACACCAAAAAACCAACTTCTTACCACGGCAGGTGGTGCTTTCAATATTGGTAAATTTGGCAGAGCATTTTTTGAGCTTGCTTTGTCAAATTACAATATAAATACTTATTCTGTAATTGATAAAGATGATGATCCTGGCTACGCTATGAAGTTTCAGTTTAAACAAAGTTTGATAAATGCAGATACAAATCAGTTAAAATTGAATTTAATTGCAAATTACCAATTCGCAGATAAAAAATTTAAACCGATTGAGAATTACCATCCTGTTGAATTTAATCGGGACTGGAATGCGCCGACTAACCAAAATACCTGGGAAGAACAAAGGGTAGGGCTTGGGCTGTACTTTTTCAGAAAAAATCTTGGTATTGCCGGTATTAGTACAGAAATATTGCAATCTCAAATTAATTATTTAGGAAAAAAAGCTTCTTTTTATTCAAAATTTAAGCAAAAGGGCTTTGAAATAGATGCAAATTTAAGTTACCTGCAAACGGAAAATCTTATTTATAACACCTCTTTCCTCAGGCATAAACTTCTTTTTGCAAAACATCTAAAATATTTTACTGTAGGACTTTCTGAAAATACCGAGCTTAACCAGTGGGACGGAATTCAGTCTGACAGTTTGAGTTTAAATAGTTTCAGCTTTAGTGAATATAAAATATTCCTTAATCAACCAGATTCATCAAAGCAAAAGTATTTTATATCGTATAAAATCAGGGAAGATAAGTTGCCTTTTAATAATGCTTTGAAAACGTCAGGTAGGAGTAAGGATTTTGGCGCTGGCTTAACAGTAATAAATAAAAAAGGTATCAGGTTAAATGGACGATTGAATTATCGCGAACTTGAAATAAAAGATACAACAGGGAATTTTTTCAAAGAGGAAAATTCATTAACAGGCCGTTCGGAACTTCAATTACAGCTTTTTAAAAATAGCATTAGCTGGTCAACATTTTATGAAACGGGTTTTGGCTTTGAAACCAAAAAAGATTACTTGTATATTGAAGTTGTTGCAGGACAAGGGCAATTTACCTGGATTGATTACAATCAGAATAATATTAAGGAATTAGATGAGTTTGAATATGCTAAATTTCAGGACGAAGCTAATTATATCAGAATAGTTTTGCCTGGAAATGAAACAGAGAAAATATTCTTATCGCAATTAAACCAAAGTATAAACCTGCAACCGGATCGGGTATGGTTAAAGTCAGGCGGAATCAGGCAAATTTTATCACATTTTTCAAATCGGTTTGCCATTAGTGTTATGCAAAAGTCCGGTCATGATAATTATATTCCTGACATAAAGGATCATGCCGGGATTATAAATTTAAATTGGAATTTGCGAAATGTGTTTTCATTCAGATCTTCAAACCGTAATTGGCAGATTGATTATATTTATGATGAGAATAAGTTGAAAATTCCTTTGGTAAGTGGAACAGAATTCAAACAAAATCAAAAAAATTCATTGAAAATTAAATGGAGGGTTAAAAAGTTGTTCACTGTGTTCAATACTGCATCTGCTGGTTACCAATCAAAAACATCTGAATCCTTCAGTTGGAAATCGTACAATATCAACAACATAACAAATGATATAGGATTGCAGTTTCAACCAAAAATTAACTGGTATGGGAAAATTTCTTATCGTTATACCGATAAATTAAATAGTGAAGGAATTGAAAAATCTCAAATACATGAAGTAAAGCTTAGCTATAATCAGAGTATTTTTAAGAAGGGCAATGTTCAGGCAAGTTTTAGTATGATTAATGTTAATTATAATAGTGATGCGCTGAGTCCAATTGCCTACGAAATGCTTGAAGGCCTTTTAATAGGGCAGAACTTAATATGGGAAGTGTCTTTTAACCAAAGGTTGTCTGAAATATTTCAATTATCCATTAATTATAATGGAAGAGTTGCCGAAAACAGTCCTGTAATTCATTTTGGCGGTGTACAGTTGAGGGCAAATTTTTAAGTAGCCTCTGCATGAAAAAGTCAAATACTTCGTTATTCTCGTCTTAATTATCAGTCATCCTGATAATGCTTTTTGTTGGTTTTTAAAATAAAAAGCTTACACAGTATCCATAAAAGTTTGTTCTACTTTATTGAAAAGAACAATTCCAATAC
Source organism: Bacteroidota bacterium (assembly GCA_039714415.1). Taxonomy (GTDB): domain Bacteria; phylum Bacteroidota; class Bacteroidia; order Bacteroidales; family NBLH01; genus NBLH01. The sequence continues at coordinate 1,722 of JBDLJL010000203.1, read as the reverse complement.
CTAGTACAAAAATGGTAAAGCCAAAACTATAAAGTAAGTGATACCAATCAACTGTTCCTGCTCCGAGTAAGGCAAACCTGAATGTTTCAATAATTGGGGTTAAAGGGTTGGCTAAAACAAAAATTCTATATTTTTCCGGTATTTCTGATAAAGGATAAATTATTGGTGTGGCATACATCCAAAGCTGTACTCCAAAACCTACTAAATTTGTTAAATCACGGTATTTTGTAGTTAATGATGAAATAATGATACCAAAACCCAGGCCTAGTCCTGCCATTAAAATAATTAAAACAGGTAAAAGAAGAACGTATAAATTCAAGTTAAATTCAGCACCTATAAGTTTGTAATAAACCATAAAAACTGCCAGTAAAAAAAACTGGATAAAGAATTGTATCAGGTTTGAGATCACAATTGATATAGGAAGAGTTAAGCGAGGAAAATATACTTTTCCAAAAATACCGGCATTAGCAACAAAAGTATTAGATGTTGAATTTAAACAGGAGGAAAAATAAGTCCAGCCAACAATCCCTGACATGTAAAACAATATTTGAGGTAAACCATCAGTAGGGATTTTAGCAATGTTGCCAAAAACAATAGTATAAATAATGGTGGTAAACAAAGGTTGAATCAAAAACCACAAAGGGCCAAGTATCGTTTGTTTATAGCGGGCTACAAAATCGCGCCTTACAAAAAGTTTTATCAAATCCCTGTATCTCCAAATGTCCTGTAAATCAACATCCATTAAATGACGCTTGGGTTTAATGATCATATTCCAGTTCTCGTCTGGCAGATTTTCTTTATTTATATTAATGTCTTCAAAACTCATAAGGAAAAATATTTTGAAAGAGCAAATATACCATTTTCATCTATTTATTTTTTTATTTTCATCGATTTACCTATCCTTTTTACTTTAATCTTTCTACTTTTATCTTTTATCTTAGTCATGCAAAACATTCTTATTATATATCCCCACTGGCCACCATCAAACCTAGCAGGTGTACACCGGGCCAGGCTTATTTCAAACTTTTTACCTGATTTTGGCTGGCGCCCGATTGTTTTAACGGTTGAACAAACGTACTATGAAGAGGCCAATGATTGGGAAATGCTTAAAACGGTTTCAGAAAAGACTGAAATTCATTATGTGAAGGCATTTAAGCCTACAAAACCAAGAATTATAGGCGATATTGGATTACGAGCATTTTTTCAATTAAAAAAAGCAGCACTTAAACTTATAATAGATAGGAAAATTGATTTTATCTGGATTCCGATCCCATCATTTTATACGGCATTATTAGGAAGGATTCTTTTTGAAAAAACAAAAACTCCCTACGGGATTGATTATATTGACCCCTGGGTTAGGGATATATCAAACAGAAAAAACTTTAGGGCAATTAGTAGTTTATGGATTGCAAAATTGTTAGAACCTTATGCGGTTAAAAAAGCATCACTTATTTCAGGTGTTTCAACCGCTTATTACGAACCAGTTCTTAAGCGGAATTTCAAAAATAAAGATATTGTACATGTAGGTATGCCCTATGGTTTTGATCCTAACGATCATAAAATAAAAATAGATAATCTTGAATATCCCTGGGATAAATATGCAAATTGTATCCCTTATGTTTATGCAGGTGCATTTTTACCTAACTCAGGTTTATTTATTGATTTACTATTCAAAAGTATTGCAGAATTAAAAAAAGAAAATAAGTTTAATGAAAACATAAA
>JBDLJL010000202.1:0-8794 GCA_039714415.1 Bacteroidota bacterium | reverse complement strand
AAAAAAGGTTTGCAAATTTTTGTGATAAACATAAAGTTGTTATCAATTATCATCCTGAATGGGAGCGATTTTATTCAATTAAGTTAGGGCTGAAAGCTGCTAGTGAAAAAAACCAGGTATTTATTCATAATGTAGATAATCCTTTTGTGAATCATGAGGTGTTACTATCATTAATGGAAAATATATCGGAATTTGATTATGCAGTTCCTCAATATATGGGTAGGGGCGGGCATCCGGTTTTATTGTCTAAAAAAGTAGTTAAGAGTATTATTGCAGAAAAAGAAAACAGTTTGAATTTAAAGAACTATTTACGAACTTACAATAAGGTAGTTGTTCCAGTAATTGATGAAAAAATATGGGTTAATGTAAATTCCAAAGAGGATTATAATATGCTTTTCCCAAAGGAGGGGTTCTTTTTCTGAACTTAGGAGTTTCATAGAATGTTATACCGCTAAAAACTTCTTCCAAATCAATAAATAAAACATCAAAAATATTGAAAGGAATCTTATTCCTTTATCATTATAAAATCCCAATAATCTTCAGCCCTTCTCAAAACATAACTTCTGTCTTCTTTCAATAAAAAACCTCGTTTTATTAGTTTGTTTGCTGCCCTTTTTACTTTTTTAAGATAGTTGTTTTTGTTTTTATATAAACTGGAAATATCAGGCCTTTCATCATTAAGAGCTTCTTTTTTTTCAGATGACATGGCAAGAGGTATAAATGTGCCGTAAAAATCATTCAGTTCATATTGCTCACCTGGTAAACCAAGCCGCAAATTGTAAGGAATATAAGTTGCAAGGGGAACTTGTAGTTCAATATTTCTAATTCCACCTAATTCGTTGCCGAACTGATCAACCTGAGGAACTTTGGGGTGGAAAACCGGTCCCAGTTCCGGTGGTTGTATTTCAATAATTCCTACTGAAAATTGTGGGCCATAATCTGCCCTGTAGGCTGTGTGCATTAACTTTGAAGGAACAAAATTTGGTATTCGTGGGTATTTTAACGCGGATATTTCAACCAGGTTTGCGTCATTAATCTGGGGGTAACTGTTTGCCGGCGGGGTCTTGCCTTGGATCCATTCCGTTAATTTTACCAGCAAGGCACGGTAATTTACTTTAAATTCCAAATGGTTGCCCCGGTATACATTTAGAATCATTTCACCTTCCTTTTTTGGCGGGAAAGCATTTACGAAGTGCTGAGCTGAAGCAATATGGTAGATCCTTTCATTTGAAAAAGGGGCGATATCATGTTTCCCGTCTACAGACAAATGGATAAGAGAAGCTGCCCTTCCCCAATATTCATAGCCGGTATTTATATACATAATAAGAGGCAGGTTGTTTTTATCTGCTTTATTAAATAAACCATCTGTATTAGCAGTCATATAATCGATCTGGTTGCGGCTGGTAAATGGGAAAATATCAGTTGGGTAAAAGAACGCAGAATAGCGGTGAGCATCACGCGAAGGCTGTGCAAAACGGTGGTTAAAACTACCCCGACCGGCACCGGCAGTCATGATCATCATTCCATCATAAGCTTTTGAACCTGATTCTGTTGTGTTAAAGTCCTGGTAAATAAAATGCCGTAAAAATCTTCCCGTTTGTGAAACCCCGGCAGCAATTCCCATTTTTACAGGAAAAATAGCTGTAGTATCATTTTTAGCATAATCAATAATATCACGAACGGCTGTCATTCCCAGTCCTGCAATTACAGGATTTTTAGCTTTATAAACCAATTCATAGATTTTTCCAGCTTCAAAACCTTTTTGCATGTAGATATAATAAGGATTAAAGCTGACTTTTCCATTTTTTTCTTTACCAAATTGCCATAAGTTTGGGTCAATCGTATCTCTTTTAGCATCCCTGCCTTTTCGGACTGTTAAAATATTTTCTTTTGCGCGGGCATTAGAAACGGGATAGCCAATTTGATTTCTATGAGCAAGCTTAAGTGTATTTATTGTTTGTTTTATCACCCAATCGCTACGTACCACTCCTGATATGGTTCCACCATTAGCTTTTTTTGCAATTGGTAATGATATATTCATTAATTGATCAGATTTTGGAACATCCCATTGCCACCCGATCCAAATAATTGTTAGCCCTTTGCGCATAAGTAGCTCGTCTCCAAAACATTCCGGGTCGTTAGGGTTAATTCCTCTTTTGGTTGCCCTGTTAAAATAATTTAATGAAAATTTCCCACCACGGTTACTCACTTCTACTAAAGCAATACCACTACTTTTGCCTAGTTCAACGGGCTGTAGTACTTCAAAATCGGCAGAAAAGACAATCAAACTGTGCTCATTAAGTGGTGCATACTCAATATCCGTAATAGCAGAATTATATTGATTAAAGGGGTCAATTTCAAACCAAACCGTACCTTTTAGGTATTCATAAGCACCATATTTGCCAAACTCTTTACCGTTGAGGATGGTTTTTCGTTCAGTAATTTCAATTTTTGAGACCCGGGCATACATCCCAAAGTTGAAAAGAATAGTGGTTAAAATGAGTAGAATAGCCTTTTCTTTCATGCTATTTGTCTAAAATTTTCTGTATTTTCTAATCCTCACATCTTCTAATTTTCTAATTTTCACATTTCCAAATCGCCACATCCTCACATTTCTAAATCTTCTATCTTTAAATCTTTTTTCTCTTTTTCATACCTGAAAATAATATATACCATGAAAACAACCAATGTAAGGCTAATTGATGCTGTGATAAAAGAACCATCACCGGTACCCATTGTTTCAGCTTCATCACCAATAACTGATTGTCCCATTAAATAATAGGCAACCACAGCAAATGCATTGTTAACAAAATGTGCTATAATAGGTAACCACATGTTTTTTGACCAAACCAGGAGATAACCAAAAAATGCCCCCATCAACATTCTGGGTACAAAACCATAAAACTGAAAATGCACAGCACTAAATAAAAATGCGGCAATCCAAATACCCACGTGTTCATTCCGTGTCCAGTCAATAAATATTTTTTGAAAAACACCCCTGAAAAGTAATTCTTCACCTATAGCGGGAATAAGAGCAATTATAAACAGATTAATAAACAATGTGCCAATGTTGTCAGCTTTTAAAAATGCTAAAGTTAAATTTTCGGCATCATCTTCTGTGGTTTTCATAAAATTTTCAATATCAGCCAGTGCTTCCGGAAAAGAAAGTTTTGAATTCCATTCTGCAAGAAAATTAATAAACGGAATAGCCATAATCATGGCAATAGCTACAAGAAGTATAGAAAGCAGATATGGATTTTTATTTAAAGAAAGATATTTTGCTATTTCACCCTTAAAAACATAGGCAATAATAAATGGTGGAAATACAAAAGTGCCCAATGAAATAATGGTTTGAAAATATTTCATGAAGCTAATATTACTATAGTCCTGATCTCCCATTAATATTTCTAAACCTTCAAAATCCAGGTTAAAAAGTGGTAAAGACAATAATAAACCAATAAGGGTAAAAGCAAAAATGCTAATCAGCATAATAAAAATCACTGCTACAAGTTTTGCTCTGTTTGAAGATTGTTCGAAAAGTCCTGAAAGCATAAAATGTGATAATTTAATTTTGAAAGTACAAAGATATATGGAAACCATCTTTAGTTCCTAATAATCGTGATAAATCTTAACAATAATTCAGGTCTACTTCAAATAGGTCATAATCTATATATCCCTCTTCAGAAATAATTGGTTCAATATTGTTTTTGTTAACAACAACGGGGTCAAGAATGATATAAGGAACATCCGTTCGACCGTTATACGTGTGATCGGTAGTGTTAATTGGTTTATTACCCCATGATCACAAATTTAATTAATTATTAGAGGTTGCCATAAGTCTTTTTATTCAATAGGTGTTAATATCCCTGTCCAGCCACCGCCGGATGCTAACTTTATATTTAATTTCGATTTATTATTTATTCTTTGTGTTTCATATTTATAATCTTCCGCATTCATGTCTGAATTAATCCCATCACGTATTATTTCCATCTGAAATTCTCCTTCCGGTAAAAATGAAAAATCTAATTCAAGCTCTCTTGAATCCTTGTCTGTCATAGCTGTCACGTACCATTTATCTGCATTTCTACGAGCCATTAATAAGTATTTGGCAACTTTAGCATCAAGCGGTATCGTTTCATCCCATGTTGTAGGTATTTTTGATATAAATGAAGTACATTCATGTTCTTTTTTATAGTTTGTCGGATTATCTGCCAGCATTTGTAAAGGGCTTTCATAAACAACATACATAGCAATTTGATGCGCCCTTGTTCCTATACTCATTGGCCTTTTCCAGCGTATCTTGTAATTGTTTTCATGTGCATTATTCATTGCACCGGGGGTGTAATCCATTGGGCCTGCTACCATTCTTGTAAACGGTAAAGTTAAATCGTGTTTTGGGGTAATAAGTTTACTCCATTTTGCATTTTCAAGACCCTTTAAGCCTTCATAAGAAAGCACATTAGGATATGCAGCACGTAATCCCGAGGGTTTAAATGCCCCGTGAAAATCTACTAAAAGTTTTCGCTTGGCTGCTTCTTTTGCTGTTCGCAAATAAAAATTAACCATTTCCTGATCAGTCCGTTGCATAAAATCAACTTTAATCCCTTTGGCGCCCCAGGCAACAAACTGATCCAATACTTTCTCCATATTTTTATCCAAAGGTTTCCAAAGCACCCATAAAATAACACCTACATTTTTTTGTTTGGCATAAGCCATTATTTCAGGTAGATCAATATCTGGGTTTGTTTCCATTAAGTTTGTGGTTGTTTTAGACCAGCCTTCATCTAAAATTATGTATTCCAAACTATATTCGGATGCAAAATCAATATAATATTTGTAGGTTTCAGTATTGATACCCGATTTAAAATCAACACCGGTAATGTTCAGTGCATTCCACCAATCCCAGGCAACTTTTCCGGGTTTAATCCAATCAAAATTTTCTGTATTATTTTTTCTTGATAGATTATAAACCAATTGGTTTTCTAAAAGTTTTTTATCTTCATCAGCAACAATAAAAACCCTCCATGGAAAAGTTCTTTTTCCTTTTGTTTTTGCAATATAATCTGCTTCATTTACAATAATTTCATTTCTATCAGGCCCTCTTGGGTTTGCCTTAATTCCTGTTATTACTTTTGGAAATTTTGCTTTCAGTGAAAATTTATTCGATTTTTCAATAAATAAACCGGGATAATCATAAAGGTCGGCTTCTGTAAAAAGAACATTCACATGATTTTTGCTTTGAAAAAGAACCGGTAAGGAAGCAAATTTGCCGTTATCAATGGTATTAAGTAATGTGTCCTGATATATCCTTTCGTAATGCGAGATCATGCTTTTTTCTTCAGGAAAATATACATTGGTGTTTTCTGGAAACGAAAAATTTATGGTTTCTGAATTAACTTCGATATCTTTTTTAAAATTAGTGATAAAACGGTAGGCAAAACCATCGTCATATAACCTAAATTCAAGTGAAAACTTATTCTTAAAAACAAGTGTTAAACTATTATAATCCACTTTAAGTTTTTTAAACTTTACAGGCACTTCACTAATAATTTCTTCACTCAAAGTTTGATTATATATCTTCACTATTTTGGGTTTTTTACCAGGCAAAATAGTGTTATTAAGTTGTATGGCAATTTCACCTTTATCCACAATTAACTCATTTTTAAAATAAAGTTTCCAATTTATCTGATTATCGACTTTAAGTTCCAGTTTGATGTTTTTATCAGGTGAATTGAGCTTATACTGCTGTGCAAAAGCAAACTGCGCAAAACAAAGAATGAGTGTAAGGCTAACAAATGTTTTCATGGTTTAATGTTTTATTTTAATTGATTTTGTTGGAAGGCTTTCATTATTTAACCTGTCAACAGCTGTTACATAAAACTTAGCATTTGATCGGAATAAGAAAAAACGTTTTTGTATAAAAATTTCCGGCTTACTTGTAATTGTGAAAATATTTTCAGTTTTATTAAAGTCGATTTCATTTTTTGAACGATATACAACAAAATATCTTGCTTTATCTAAAGTATTGCTGGTTGCTGGCATATCCCAAACTAAATCATATCCGGTTTTTTTATCAAATAACGAAAAATCAACAGGTGTTTTTGGCTTAATACTGTCCAACTCCGGCATTTCAGGAACCAATGCGGGATATTTATAATAATTTTTACGTAAATATTTCGATATGTTATTAGGATCCTCTTTAAAAGTGTGGGTTGTAAAATACATACTTCCCGAAACATTTTTAAGGGAACGGTTAAGCTCAATTTGTCTGGGTATTTCCTTTTTGCCATGCCATGCTTTTGCTTTGTTTTTCTGGTTCATCCGATAAATAGCCTGACCAATATAAAGTTGTTTATTGTAGTTGTTTTTACTCCACCATTTAGCCAAAACAGCATAATCTGCAATTTCTTTTCCTATGTGCCAGTATATTTGGGGGGTAACATAATCAATCCAGTCTTTTTCAAGCCAAAGCAAGATGTCTGCATACAAATCATCATAATTTTGACTGCCATTGGTTTCAGAACCCCTCGGATCTGATTTTTTATTTCGCCAAATTCCAAACGGACTAATCCCAAATTTCACATAAGGTTTAATACTTTTTATTGTATCATGAAGCATTTTTATTACCAGGTTCACATTGTCACGCCTCCAGTCATCTTTTTTGTCTGCAGAAAAACCCCTGTTATGATTCTCAAAAGACAGACTATCAGGAAATTCTTTTCCCTTAATCTTATAAGGGTAAAAATAATCATCAAAATGGATGGCATCGATATCATATCTTTTGGTTACATCGCCAATTACTTTACAAACAAATTCACGGGTTTGAGGTAATGCAGGGTCAAAATACCTGGTATGACCATAATCTACAAACCATTCCGGGTGTTTGCTTGCAATGTGATTCTCTGCCATTTGGATATTGGAAGTGTCAGTAAATACACGGTAGGGGTTTAGCCAGGCATGGAATTCCATGCAACGGTTATGGGTTTCTTCAATCATAAATCTTAACGGATCATAATATGGATCAGGTGCTTTACCCTGGGTGCCCGTTAACCAAACTGACCAGGGTTCATATTCCGATGGATAAAAGGCATCGGCACTTGGGCGAATTTGCACAACTACGGCATTCATATTGTTTTTCTTGTGCATTTCCAATATTTCAATAAATTCTTGTCTTTGTTGAACGGGGCTAAGTCCACGTTTTGAAGGCCAGTCAATATTCCCGACTGTAGCAATCCATACCGCCCTCATTTCACGTTTAGGGTATTTATGTTGACTGAAAAGATTAGGGCTTAGGTTTAAAGTTAACAAAATTATTGAAATCAGTAGATTAATATGATACTTGCTCATGATAACTTAATGTTTTGTGAGGATTTAGGCTGATAGTAATTTAATTATAAAAATATGCAAATAGAAATACTAATCACAACTAAAAGTTTCTCGAAAAGAGATTTGTTTTCTTTTAAAATTCGTATAGCAGTACCCATATGATTTTCAACAGTTTTTATGGATATATTTAAATCTTTGGCTATTTCTTTATATTTGAAGCCTTCTATTCGACTCATCATTAGCACTTTGCGGCTTGCTGGCGGAATTTTTTCCAGTATCTTATTTACTTTATTTTGTAATTCAGGATAGTCAATTTTTTGAAGAACCTCCGGATGACAATGTATGTTTTGATGGAAATCTTCTATGTTTTCAAAATAAACCTTCTTCTTTTTTAGATGTGCAAAAGCCATATTTTTTGCACTTGTATATAAATAATTTTTTAAGTTAACTGTTATATTAATTTTTTTCCTTTTTAACCATATAGTTGAAAAAACATCAGCAACAATCTCTTCACTTAAACTACTATCTTTCACAAAATAGTCGCAAAAATTACAAAGTTGATTGTAATATTTATCAAAAAGAAATTGAAAAGCATCTTGATTGCCTTCTTTTATTTCTTCAAAAATTTCAATATCTATTTTTTCTAGTTTTCGCACTTTCCTAAAATAGTTTATACCAAAAGAGTAAAAAGTTTAAAGTTTATTCGATTGTTCTGTGCTACAGTAATTTAATTAATGAATTAGATTGCAATTTATAATTAGCCTGTTTTTTCGATTGTAAAACTACATATTCAAATCTAATTTTTAAAAAAAATATCATTTTCGATAGGGGTATTTCAAGAAAAACATCATCTAAATAAATATACCATAGATTTTTTTAAACTGCTGTTTGTTTAATTTAAAAAAAGCAGTAACTTTTTTTATTTATTTAATTCTAATTTAAACTTAATCTAATGAAAAAAATTTTACACTTTTTGTTTGTCTTTAGTCTGTCAGTAAGTAGTTTGTTGGCACAAGATAAACTTTCTGTTTTGTTTGTACACGACAGTAATTACAACCCAGACCGTGCAGATGTACTAAAATCAGCCATTACCACTGCGGGTTATACTTATTCTAATTTTGATGCAGTCGCAGCAGGTACTACACCAAATGAAGAATTATTATCAGAACATGAATTAGTTATTTGGTACGCAGGTGATGACCAAACTGCTCATTTCTGGAATGGTAACGACACTGATAATGAAGCTCTTAAATCTTATTTGGATAATGGTGGAATGCTTTGGTTACAAAGTAAAAATTTCCTTTTTGAAAGATATGCTGTTGATGATGTTTTTACTACAGGTGATTTTGTTTTTGATTATTTAGGAATTACAAAATATGCAATAAGAACACCTTCAAGCGGCGATGTTACAATAGGTATTCCTCAGTTTGATTTAGTAACAGCAAATAATTTTACTTCTACAGTAGAT
>JBDLJL010000201.1:0-9000 GCA_039714415.1 Bacteroidota bacterium | reverse complement strand
CCAACTAGTTACTGTATACTGCTAACTTTTATCAAAATGATAAAAACTTAGATTATCATACAAAAGCGGACTTTAAGGACAGACACTGCCTACTTCCCTAAATTTTTAAAATCTTTAGACAGGAAAGCATCCGGCATTTTCCCTTTTTTATATTTATGATAATTAAAATAATAAAGTTTGCCATCTGCCGCACCCATTATTAATTTATAAATACGCATTTTTTCAGAGTTTGAATCAGGACCTACTTTATGTAAAAACACCACATTTGGATCTTTGTCAGCAATGGCTTTTTTTATTTTTTCGGGTTCTACAATTTTTACGCTCCCTGAATAAAAAGCTTTAATTTTTGAAACAGCATTTACATCCTTTGCTAACTCATCTTTAAGAATATATAATGTTTTCCCACTAAGTTCTTCAATATTATTATTATAATACTTTAAAATGTTTTTAGCATTTAAGTCCGGGTTATTTTTTGTTAATATAATATGATTTTGCATAAATTTAATGATTGCACCCAGTTTATAAATATATTTGTCATAATCAACATTGTAATACGACAAAGGGAAGGAACATAAGTCGGGCATATTTTTCATCGCACTGGCACTTTTACTTCCTAAAAGAATGCTTAAAAAAGTATAGGCCGTTTTTGACTTATCTTTAGTAAATTTAACTTTTGTACGCACAATAAATGAATTACGGTAACTGAATTTCATTTTGCTATATTTTGTTTCATCAATAAACTCAATATCTGTTAATGTCCAGTTTTGCTCAATGGCTTTTTTAATTCCTTTGTTATAGCTACCAAAAATATTGGAATCAAAAACCACATAGGTTTTGGTTTTATAAAACTTACTGATTTCATCCGGGCTTGCTACGGCATCCTGGGCACTTACGTATAATGTACTAAACATTAAAAGCACTGATAAAAAAATTGTGTATTTCATAGCTTGTGTTTTAATAAGTTATTTAATTATTTTATTGTAATTAATTCTTACAGCTCATAGTCTTAATAATTTGAAACTCAATAGTCATTTGCTTAACTTCGACCTTGCTCAGTAGCCACACTGCCATTTAGGGCCATTATAGCATTTAAGCATTTTAAACCTTGAAACAAACCATTGCCCCACCATTAGTTAATATTCCTCATGGACATAAAAAGGATGTTTTTCATCATATTTGCGTAGAAAAAGAAACTTCAACTTCTTTCTCTGCTTTTTCTTAAGCTTAATAAACTCTTCATATAATTGCGGGTCACGCATCAAAATTATTTCTATATTTTTATAAGTATAATCCATCACTTCACCTGTTTCCATATCCAACAAGTACTGCCTTAGTTCCGTTTTCGTAGTTTGGTAACCCCTTGGATAATATGGATCATAAGGGTTATAATAATAATTGTGCGAATAACGGTTATGGTCTTGAATATAAGTTTTATCTGCAATAAAATGACTAATTGTTCCAAAAACAGGAATTCGGTTAAATTCTTCATTCCAATAAATGAATAGCACACCATTTTGGCTAAACCCCCAAATACTCTCTGATTTAATCTCTTTTCTAATTCCCATACCATCTAAAACAACAAAATGGTCTTCGGATAGTAATTTCTCAAAAAAAGTATAATCATTATCGTCCAAATCACTTATAATCCTGGCTTTAATAATAGGATTATTCTTTTTAACATCTTCTATACTAAGGAATACTCCATCCTTAAATTTAAATTCTGGAGTATATTTTATTTTTTTTACCCGAACAGCATCTTGCTGCCCCAATACAAGAAAAGGAATAAAAAAAATAAAACTTAATATATATCGCATTTTCATATTTGCATTTCTTTTTTTTACTTGATTATTGAGTGTTCTTTTCTACTAAAATGATAATATGCTGTTTGAAGTGTATAAAAATAAACATTCAACACGCAATATACAACACTCAACATTCAATGATTTTAGGCATAAAGTTAAAAATAATTCCTTTACGATGGTTTAAAAACAATTGTCAATTTCTTACAATCCACTATAATTATATAAACGAATGTTTTTTTGAATTATTAAGTTCGTTATTCTATTTTTTTTTCACAACTGCACCTTCATTAATAATTAAAGACCTATAATATTCGGATGGTGATTTAATAAATTCACCAACATTTAAGCTTTTCCACTTTGCATCGATACTATTAATTGTTTCTTTATCAGATACAATAATATTAGGCCAGTCTCTTTCAAATTTATCGTTAGCAGCAGTTTTACGCGTTCCATCAATAGCAACAAACCGATTAGCAGCATCTTCTTTAAAGTAACAATCACGCTTAGGGTCAATATTATTAGTTACCAACCAAACTGATGATGGTAAATCATGTATATTTACTTCCTGATCAAAGAAAACAACCATTTTAATAGCACTAAACCCTTCAAGACTTGAAAAACTTTCAGCTAATTCTTTCACATGTAAGGATTTCGACTTTTCAAAGGATATAAACAGCATAAAGTTTTCATCATCTGATCCCACAAACGAAACATCTTTAATTTCTGTAAATTTTTCTTTTAGTTTTTCCAATATATTTTGTTGACTTTCTTTTTCTCCATGAGTTATAGATTTTGCCGCAAGTTCTTCCGGATATTTTTTGGTAGCATCAATACAAAGTTTACTACCAAAGGCATATTTTGAAGCAGAATGATCGAGAACATCTAAAGGCCCCATACTAAAGTGAAGATCGTGGACAGGGTTTGTATGCTTTATGAACGCCTGGTACACCTCTTTGTAATTATGCACATCAACCTCATCATCAACTACAAGCAAAATTTTATTAAACATCATTTGCCCGGCGCCCCACAAAGCATTCATTACTTTAGTAGCCTGTCCTGCAAAAGTTTTTTTAATACTGACGATGGTCAGATTATGGGCTACACCATAAACAGGTAAATTCATATCTGTTAATTCAGGAACCAATGTCATACGCATTGGTGACAGGAATATCCTTTCGGTAGCTTTCCCTATATATGCATCTTCCTGGGGTGGGATACCAACAATTGTAGTTGGATAAACGGCATCTTTCCTATGAGTGATGCAAGTAACATGAAATTTGGGATAATAATCTGCCAAAGAATAATATCCGGTATGGTCACCAAAAGGACCTTCCAGGATAAAATCCTCTTTCGGATCAACATACCCCTCAATAATAATATCTGCATCTGCCGGAACTTCAACATCTTGAGTAATTCCTTTAACTAACTTAACTTTTTGTTTTCTTAAGAACCCGGCCAGCATAAATTCATCCATATGGTCAGGAATGGGTGCTGTAGCCGAATAAGTATAAGCAGGATCACCACCAATGGCAACAGCTACGGGCATTTTTTTGCCTAGTTTTTTATACTCTTCAAAATGCCTTGCCCCCACTTTATGTTTATGCCAGTGCATACCGGTTAAATCCTTACCAAAAACCTGTAAGCGGTACATCCCCACATTTCGGATATTAGTAACGGGGTCTTTTGTAATTACCATTGGTAAAGTAATAAACTTCCCGCCATCAGCCGGCCAGCATTTAAGAACAGGTATTTTTGTCAAATCCGGTTTTACATGAACAATTTCCTGCGATTTACCTCTTCCGGAAACCACTTTTGGCATATAAGCTGCCACTTTCCCTAATTCAGGAAGTAGTTTTAATTTCTCAAATATGTTTTTTTTAGGGCTGCTTATTTTTTTAAACAACTCCTCTATTTCATCCCCAATATCATCTAAATTTTCTACCCCAAGTGCAAGCCCCATTCTTTTATCAGAACCAAAAGCATTAATGAGTACAGGGAAATCAGCACCTGTGTTTTCGAAAAGCAAAGCTTTTCCCCCGCCCTGCATTTTAGATACACGGTCAGTTACTTCTGTAATTTCCAGTTCGGGGTTCACAAATTCTCTAATCCGGATTAATTCGCCTTCCTTTTCAAGTGTTTGTATAAAATCATTTAAACTTTTATATGCCATAATAATGTTTTTGTGCGAATGTATAAAATTTATCAATTGGAATTTTAAATATTGCCAAACTTGCAAAACAGAAGTCGGCAAACACAAAAAATTAATAGAGATAAATATTTCTGCCAAAATAAACTTTAATTTCAGAATAATAATACCAAACAATTATTAAAAAGATCATGCTTTTTAACATTAAAATTTCTAATTTTGATCTATCACAAACTGGAAAGTCAATATAAAACAAATAAAAGACACACTTAACACAACTACCCCCATGATGGATATAGGAACACTCAATTCATTCATTAAAAGCAAGCAACACAAAACAGATGCAACTGCTATGTTAAGTGCGACACAAAACATTATTGATTCTCAGCAGTTAAATGAAATAGCTAATGATGATTGGTTCAGATTCTTAAATTTATCAGGACACCCGGATTTCCTTTTGGAATTACCTGATTTTGAAACAAGAAACAGGTGGGCAGAACTTGTATTTAAAATTATTCAACACACGGGGTTTTCGTTAAAAGATTTATTTGATTTAAGGGTTGAAGAGCTTGGTGACCAGGTATTATTTCAGGACATGTCAACAAACCCACCGGCATTTTGGTCATACAAGCAAATTAACAGGATGGTCCGTGAGCTCGCTTCTGTTTTTCACAACACAGTCCCCAATGATCCCAGGGTTGCAATTTATTCTGACAATAGTGTTATATCTGCTTCATGTGATTTAGCCTGCCTGTTCTATGATATATTTGACACACCTGTTAGCACCCATTTCAAAACAAATACCATAGTCCCCATTTTTGATTCAGTAAAAATTAATATTGCCGTATGTGACACCCCTGAAAGGCTGGGGGTTTTAAAAGAAGTACAAAAGAAAGTTAAACAAAAATTTAAAATATTTGTATTAGATTCCGGGATCCACATAAGTGGTGATATCAAATTTATTGGTAATCAAACAACCTTATTGGATCAGGAAGAAGTTGAGAAAATCCTATCAAAAAGAAAAAGAAAACCAATTAACGAGGTTGCCACTACAATGTTTACATCTGGCAGTACAGGAGTACCAAAAGGTGTATCTTTTTCAATCTACAACCTTATCTCTAAAAGGTTTGCAAGGCATGCCGCTTTACCAAAGGTTGGAAAAAAAGAAGTTTTACTTTGTTTTCTGCCATTATTTCACACATTTGGACGATATCTTGAAATGCTGGGGACCATTTATTGGCGCGGAACCTATACTTTTGTAGGAAATGCTTCAACTGATACTCTTTTATCTCTTTTCCCAAAGATTAATCCAACTGCATTTATTAGTGTCCCCATAAGGTGGCAACAATTGCATGACCAGATTCATGACAAACTTTCAAAACAAGCTGATGATAAGAAAAAAGGATCTATTATTAAAGAAATAGTAGGCAACAGGTTATATTGGGGTTTATCAGCAGCAGGATATCTTGATCCTAAAACATTTAGTTTTTTTCAAAAAAACAACATTGAACTGTGTAGTGGTTTTGGGATGACTGAAGCTACCGGGGGAATAACAATGACACCTCCGGGCGAATACCGAAAAAATTCAACAGGCAAAATGCTTCCTGGCATTAAAGGAAAGTTAGAAGAAACAGGTGAATTACTTTTAAATGGCCATTACCTGGCAAGATATCTGGATGAGAAAAAACCTGGCGATATAATACCTTACCCATTATATGAAGAAAATGAATACTGGATGCCAACAGGTGATATTTTCGTTAGTACTGATGATGGTTTTTATGAAATAATTGACCGTGTTAAAGACATCTACAAAAACAATAAAGGACAAACCATTGCACCAAAAACAATTGAGAAAAAATTTATCGGCGTACCGGGTATTAAACAAACTTTCCTTGTTGGTGATGCCAGACCGTATAATGTTTTGCTTATTGTACCTGACTTTGACGATTTATTGCTTCAAAATACTGAAACTACTGAAAACAAAGAAGAATATTTCCACCAAATTGTTATGTTAGCCAATAAAGACGTACCCAGGTATGAGCGTGTAGTAAATTTCACCTTGCTAGACAGGGACTTTTCAGCAGAAAAAGGAGAGCTTACCCCAAAAGGATCTTTTAACCGAAAAGTAATTGAAAAAAACTTTAAAGAATCAATTGAAAAACTATATTTAACAAATCATGTCCGATTAAAACTAAACGGGTTACAGATTATTATTCCAAGGTGGTTTTATAGAGATTTAGGAATACTTGAAAATGATATAATCATAGAGAATAATTATTTAAAAAATAGACAAAACGGTTACAAATTACATATTAACCACCTAATTGATAAAAAATACCAGATTGGGGATATCGTTTATGAAAGTACAATCAGCACGATTGATTTAGGCCGTATTGCAAGACAACCAAGGTTATGGATTGGAAACCCGGAATTTATAATATTTGCCCCTGTAAAAGAAGGTTGGGATTTACCCCTTAAATCATTATCCTCAAATGTTTGTCGGCCCAAAAGCTTAACAAAAGAGTATAAAATTAGTGACCTGCCTAAATTAAAAGATATAAGCGACCAACACCTGCTTTTTGTTAATAATTTAATAATTAGCGCACTGTTTTATGAAAGTGAAGCTGCTTATAATTCTACTGTTCAGCTGGGTCAATTATTCGGGAGCTATGAAGACAGGTTGGCAAAAGTTGTTCGAAGGCGTTTAGAAGCCCTTTCCTGCCACCCGGAAGAAAAAATCAGGGTCCTGGCTTACCGGATCCTTCTTATTGAAGATCCCAATCCTGATTTTAATAAAACTTTCCCTGCTTTTATACAATCCGGTTTATCTTTTCTTACAGAAGAATCAATCAATAAAATTGCATTGAGTAATTTTGGGAAACAGCACCTGGCTTCTTTACGAAAAAGGCTATATAATTATCGTACACAATTAGAATGGCCTGCAGAAGATAATGTAAAGAAACAATTTGAAAACGTACTTAAGTTACTCTTCAATTTTGCAAGTAAAAACCTGGATTATTATATATCGATTAGATCGGAGTTAGCCAGTTGGATATTGCATAGAATTGAACCGGAATTATCTAAATTGGCTGAAAAATACTTTTTTGAACTATTTGAGATTTTCGATAAAAAAGTAAAGAATGAAACACCAAAGTTTACAAAGTATGACTTTGAATACAGGATTGTTTATGAAACAGGGCTGCCGCAGGTTGAAATTGATAAGCTTAGCCAGTTTTTTGCTAACACAATGTTTCTTAAAGAATCAGTAATTTTGGCTTTTGGCGAGCATGATTTTGACTTAAGTGACGTACCAAAAAGTGGAATTTGGGTGAGCCGGTTAATGTCGTTTTTTGACTATAATCATTATCGTGTCAGTATAAATACCATAAAAGGGAAACATTATGATTTACATATGGTTGTAAGCAAAGAAATGAAACCTGAACCAAAATACGAAACATTATATTGGCTTGCAGCTATTTCAGGATATCCTTATGGACCTAAAACTTTACCAACATTGGGATGTTCAATGCTTTCACTTGGAATTAGGACAACAAAATATCTGGGCAACCTTACTGTTTGGGATAAAATACGTGAATATTCTGAAATTGATAATTTTACGACAGGAAATGTTGAGAAAAATGCATGGAAAAAAATATTCATTAAGGCATTCACAATATTCTACAGGGCATGGCACAATAGTGGACATAAAGTAATCCCCGGGTCAATTGGCCCAAACAATGTAGTTGTCCCAAACATGGACTTCAGGGAAACTGCAAGTATAATGACCTTGAGTGGGATTAAAGAATTTGACAGCACAATCTCACTTGTGACCCCAATGATACAAAACTTTTACTGCAAAACATGGGCGCATTACCCTTGGGTAAAAAAACAATTAAAAATAAGATGGATATTTGATGCAGCCTATGAAGCTTTTAAACCGGCAAAGGCAGTTGCCTTTTTTCAGGAATTAAAACGTGACATGGAAGAAGACCCGGTTATTTATGATGAAGATAAAAATTTACTGGATGACTTAAATATGTACATAGGCAAAATGAGTAAAAGTTACTATCTGCCTTTAGCATTACTCAATGCCGTTAACCGATATTTAGAATGGGAAAAAATCACACCCAATGCAGGGTTTAATGCAAAAAAACAAACTATATTTGAGCTGATAGAACTCTATAAATTACATAAATATCCTGATATAGTAAGATATTACTTATTCCGTAAAACATATTTTGTAAAATCAAACAATAATATAAAAGAAGTATTTGATGATTTATTAAGGAGAATGACTAAAAACATCAAAGTCCAACCCATGCAGCTTATTGAACTTTCGGATTTACAAAGCTTGATGACAAACCCTGATGACAAGTCTATTTTTAGTAAAATGGTATTCCCGAAAATAAGGAAGGAACAAAAGCTGGATATAATGAAAATAAAAGCAGCTAAAAAGGAGCAAATAATTATCCGGTCGCTTCTTTCCGACAAAGAAGGGAAGACATACAATTTCAGAGAGCCTTTGGAACCTAGTGAAGTAGCACAACTGTATCAGTTATTCTATCAAGTTCACTATCCAAAAAACATCTCAAAGATGGATAAGCATTTTATAGTTACAGATGACAACGAGCGGGTGATTGGGGGATTGTGTTATAAATTACTTGAAGATAATGTTGTGCTTTTGGATGGAAGTGCAATAACAACATCTTTACAGGGAAAAGGCATAGGTTCAGCCATGGTCGAAGACTTTTTTACCCGAATGGCAAGCAAAGGTATTAAGGTAGTTAAGGCTCATTTCCTACTTGGGAATTATTATTTAAAACATAACTTTAAGGTCGATAAAAAATGGGGGGCACTGGTTAGATATTTATAATTGGATATTGATTTTTGGCTGTTGGATACTTGAAGATGTGAGGATGTGGTGACTTGCAAAGTTTTTAAAACTTGGTAAGTCTTAGTGCTTGTTCAGTAATAAAGTTTACAATTATAAGGCAGTTATTTTGTTCTTTTTCAAATTAAAAAAAACTGCAAATAGCGAGCTATTTAAAGCGT
>JBDLJL010000200.1:0-9168 GCA_039714415.1 Bacteroidota bacterium | reverse complement strand
AGTACTAAGTTTTATTCATACCTAAGTGCTTCGACAGGATTCCTCCTTGCCGCTTTAAAGGTTTGCCAACTCACTGTAAGTAGTGCAGTTAGCATTGTTATTATTCCTGCCAAAGCAAAAATCCACCAGCTTAGTTCAGTTTTGTATGCGAAGTTCTCAAGCCATTTATTCATAGCATACCATGCAATTGGAGTGGCAATTACAAATGATAGTACTACCCATTTGATGAAATCTTTATTCAACATAAACATGATCTCTGCTATTGTTGCACCGTTTACTTTGCGGATACCTATTTCTTTGGTTCGGTATATGCAAGTTTGAATAACCTGCCCCAGTATTCCTATAAGCGTTAAAATAATAGCAATAATTGCCAGGAGTGTAATCGACTTTGAAAGCTGTCTTTCTTTTTGATATTGAGCATCAAAGAATTCATCGTAAAACTGAAATTCAAAGGGGTCATCAGTAAGTGATGCCCATATATTTTTAATTTGCTCAAGTTGTTGATTTATATGACCGGGAGTTATTCTGATTGACATTGTATTAGGTTTGTTGTTATCATCAAAAATTATACAAACCGGTTCTTGCTTATTATGTAAAGAAGAAACATTAAAATCCTTGACAATCCCTATAACATCATAGCCCCCTTCTCTTCCGTTATTAAGTTTTCTGTTTTTGAGATTATCCCAGCCCAATTTTTTTATTGCTGCTTCATTGTACATACACGATTTATGAAAATCGCCACTTAGAAAATTACGTCCTTCAAGTAATTGTATTTGAAAAGTACGCATAAAATTACTATCACAAAGGATGGTCTGGAAATTTATATCGACTTCATTTTCACCACCACCTAATGTTAAATTTATTTCACCGGGAGTACCATTGCTGTATGTTGATGACTCCACAAAACTTAGCTCATCAAACCCTTGTTTTAGCGCGCTATAGTTTTTAAATTTATAAGGAATTTCAACTTTAAGAAGATTCTGTTGTGCAAAACCTAAATCTTTTGATTCAATAAAAGTTAATTGCTTTTGTATAAAGAAAACCGAAGTTAAAAGAACAATTGATGCCACAAATTGAGTAGTTGTGAAAACAATTTTTATATTACTTTTATCATTTCTTTTTACTCCATTGTTTAATCCTTCAACTACATTAAGTTTTAATAAAGAGTATGCAGGTATAATACTATTAATGAGGAGAATAATAACCAAAACAACTAGGAAAACCGTAATAAAAACAGGTGTTTGCAATATCTGCATATTTAATTCGCCACCCAAAACAGTAGCAAACGCATCAGTAAAAGCAAAAACAACAAATAATGAAAATAAGGTAGATATTATAATAACTATTAAGGATTCAGCCAAATAATAGAAAAACAACTGCAAACTATCGGCTCCATTTATTTTTTTAATACTGATTTCTTTAATTTTTGAATGCTGAAGCGACATGGAAAAATTAAGATAATTAATAATAGCCAAAAAGAGAATAATCAAAGCAATAATTGAAATAATTTGGATAAAGGAGGGGTTTCCCATTTTATTACTGTTACCCTCTTTATACTCTGAAAGATAAATGTTTGTTAAGGCTTGAATACCAAAACTATCCACCCGGGTTTGAAATGGCTTGATGGTTTGATTAAACTGAGAAATGAATTGTGAGTGATTTGTTTGCTCATCAAATAATAAAAAGTGGTTCATAGGGTTATAACAATCACCATTATTACAAACCTGCATCATTCTCATACCTTCATCTTCGGCATTGAGTAAATAATCGGCTTCAATACTCGTATTTTTGGGAAAACCTTTAATAATAGCAGTAACTTTTGCCTCAAACATATTATTAATATTTACGGATTCACCTAATGGATTTTTATCGCCAAAAATCTTTTGAGATAAAGATTGAGTTAGGATAATAGATGACTTTTCAGCAAATGGCTTTTCTGCAGTTTTACTAAATATTTGCACATCAAATACATTAAAAAAACTGTTGGTGGTTGAAATACCTGTTGCTACTTTAAAACTTTGGTTGTTTGCCCTGAGAACCATTGGCCATTCAAAACGATTAAAAACACAATTAGCTTCTATTTCCGGATAATTTTGTGAAATAACATCTGCCAATTCATAGTCAAGTCCGCAATTGTTTTCTTTTGCATCAAGTAAACGATAAATTCTATCATAATTTGCAATGTTATGATCAACAGATTGTTCATTAAAAATAAACAGTGAAATCACTAAAAACACAGTCAGTCCAATTGTTAAACCAACAATAGTCAGCATAGAATACGCTGCATTCTTTTTCAAGTTTTGAAATGCGTGATTGATATTATAAATGAATATTCTCATATTTTTTTCGATAAATAATTTATTAAATGCCAAATGGATAAATTTCCCTTTCCAACCCTTGTCTTTAAGGCACAAATGTTAAACTAAGTATAGTTAGTGATTCTCAACCTCCAACCTTCCTACCTTTCCTTCTCATTCGCCTTCTCGAATATAATATCCCCATCCAGCATATTAATGGTACGATGGGCATAGCCCGCATCACGTGTAGAGTGTGTAACCATAATAATTGTTGCTCCCTCACGATTTAATTCCGATAGCAGATTCATTACTTCTATACCTGTTTTAGAATCAAGGTTTCCTGTAGGTTCATCTGCAAGAATAAGTTTTGGGTTTGCCACTACTGCCCTGGCAATGGCCACACGTTGTTGCTGTCCACCGGAAAGCTGTTGAGGGAAGTGCTTTGCCCTATGGCCGATTTTCATTCTTTGCAAAGCTTCTTCAACTCGTTTTTTACGTTCAGATGCACTCATTTTAAGGTAGACCAATGGCAACTCCACATTTTCAAAAACATTGAGTTCATCAATAAGATTAAAACTTTGAAATACAAATCCAATGTTTCCTTTACGGAACTTTGTCCTGTCTTTTTCTTTAAGGTGAGCTACTTCATCTCCATAAAATATATAGCTTCCTTCTGTTGGATTATCAATTAACCCCAAGATGTTCATCAAAGTTGATTTTCCACAACCAGATGGTCCCATTATAGCTACAAATTCTCCCTCTTTTACTTTTATATTTACCCCGTTTAGTGCATAAGTTTCAATTTCTTCTGTACGGAATGTCTTTACTAAATTTTTAATTTCTACCATTTTTTATTAGATTATAGTTTTTAATTATTTTTTATTCCAGGATCAGCATATCATTATCTCCAAACAAAGCATAACTCGATGTTACTACTTTTTGGCCTGCTTCCAATCCTTCAATTAATTCATAATACTTTGGATTTTGACTTCCAATTTTAATTGTTCTTTTATGTGCAGCTTTGCCGTCTTCAGACACTACATATATCCATTGTCCGCCTGTTTCCTGGAAAAAACTTCCACGGGGCAATAATAAACTTTCTTTAGGATTTCCGAGCTGTAACCTAGTGTAATATGTTTGTCCGGTTCGCATATTTTTTGGTTTTTCATCCGTGAAGATCATCTCCACCAAAAAACGGCCATTTCTTACGTCGGGAAAAACCTTTCTTATTTTAAGTTTAAACTCCTGTCCTTGTCTGTCCATAATTGCAGTTAATCCTTCTTTTACCTTATCTATATAATGTTCGTCTATATCTGCAACAACTTTATAGGATGTCAGCACTTGAATTTGACCAAGTCTTCCACCTTTGGGCACTGATTGTCCAATCTCTGCATCCAGAATTGTCAGCTGTCCGTCAACGGGAGATTTAACATTCAGATACTCTTGACGCTTGTGAATAAGCTCTAGATTTAATCTCATGTTTTCAAGATTGCTTTTCATCTGTTTTACCTGAATATTACGGTAAATTGAATCTTGCTTCTGACGTTCTTTATATAGGTCGAAGCTTTTTTTGGCGAATTCATAGTTTTCTTTCGAAACCAAAAAATCTTCCTCTGAAATTAGCTTTTCGTCAAACAATGTTTTGTTCTGATCATATGTACGCTTCTTCTTTTTTATATCGAATTCCAAGTTGAGAAGTTCCTTTTTTATCTGAAGTTTTTCCTGTTCTAAAGTAACCATGGTATTCCGCAAAAAGTTACTTTTTTCAGCCAATTGTGCTTCACTGTTAAGGATGCTCATATTTAGATCCGGGTTGCTGAGTTTTAAGATTATATCTCCTTTCTTTACATGCTCACCCTCTTCAATAAATTTTTCTTCTACACGTCCGCCCTCACGCACATCTAAATAAATTTTTGCAATGGGCTCGACATTTCCGGTAACAGTAATGTAATTGTGGTAGGTGCCTTTGCTTACTTCCTCAATGGTTATTTTATCACTATCAACTTTATAAGAAGAAATGTTCTTTGCATAAATCATTTGGTATATCACCAGTATAGCTAATAAAACACCTCCTGCAATATAAATGTGCTTTCTTTTAATTCCTTTTTTCTTTTCTATTTTTTTATCCATTTTATATATGTTTTTAGGCGCTTTTCAAATTTTAATAAACATGTTTCCAGTTCCCAGTTTGATAAAATATGATTGTATAGTTTCTCATTATATACATCAATTTCGATTTTATTAATTCAGCTTCAGCTGAAGTAAAGCGTTGTTTTGCAACATCAAAATCTGTTGTGCTTGCAAGGCCTTTTTCCAACTTTTTTGTGGCATTTTTTAGTGTCAACTTACTGTATTCCTGAAGTTCTGTTGAAGCAAAATACTCATTTTTTGCTGATTCCAAATCATTAATTGCATAGCGGATATTCGCATATAAATTGTCTTTTTTCTGCTCCAGTAAAAGTTCCTGATCCTGAAGACTGATTTTATTTTTCTTGATTTTGCTATAGGTAGATGCGCTATTGAAAATTGGAATAGTCAACCCTACGAATACACTTTTATTTTGGTTATTCTCTATTTGATCGGTAAAATCAACAGAATTACCATTAAAGTAATTTGTTCCGATCCGTGCCGAAACATTTAGTCTCGGAGATATCAAACCACGTGACATCGCAAGAGATTTTTTTGATGCTTTTAGTAAATATTCTTGTTGTTTTATTTCGGGCATTATGGAGAGTGCATTATTGTAAACTGAATCTGTTTGTGGAGCAGGAGTTACTGAGAACAATTGTAGATCTATTAAATCTATATTGAAATCATCTGATTCATTTAAACGTAATAATTGTTTAATTTCCAAAATGGCATTCATGGTATTGTTTGCAGCTCGTGAAAGAATTAGTTTATCATTTGCCCATTGACTTTTTAGTTCTTGAATAGTAATTCCTGATTCTCTTCCAACTTCAACCAATTTTTCCATTCTTTTCACCAATGATTTTGACAAGTCAACTTGATCTTGGGCTACATTTTCAAGCTCCTTGCTGTAAATAACTTTGTAATAAGCTGAAAGAATATTCATCACTAATGAATTTAATTCTTTCTCACTTTCTTTTTTTGATGCTTTTAGCATATAATTATTATAACTAATGGTATTATACTTTACAAATCCCTGGAAAAAAGTCATTGAAGATTCAATCCAATAATTATTACCTATAGTTTGATCGAAAGTAACTTCATTTGTGTTTCCATCAATATTTCTCCCCCAGCTTACACCAAGTCCGCTGCCCAAATTTAAAGAGGGAAGTAAATTAGCTTTAGCCTCGAAAGTATTCACTTTTTGTGTTTTAATTTTGTTTTTCGTTAAGTTGAGATTTATATTATTCTCCATAGCATGGTCAATACACTTTGCAAGACTCCAGATTTCCTGGGCTTGTATTGAAATGCTAATAAAAAATAGTAGTATTAAAAATGTTCGTGTCATAATAATAATTTGTTATGCCATTTATTATACAATGGGAGTGCCAAAAACATAAAGTGCTATTATACTGGTTGTTATTAATATTGTTGGAGTTTTAATAAAATAAAAGTGTATATTTTTTTTACACCTACTGTGTAAATATTTTACAGATTTATATCTTGCGAAAAAATATATCCTAGCACTAAAAAATATGAAAGGGAAAATCTTGATTGTAGATGATAATAAAAGTGTACTAACAGCTTTAGAATTTCTCTTGCAAGATAAATTCAAGGAGGTACACACCTTAAGTAATACAAACACCTTGCTTTCGGTAGTTAAGACCAAGCTAATAGATGTTGTACTATTGGATATGAATTTCCGTTCGGCAATAAATACCGGGAATGAAGGTATATTTTGGTTGAAAGAGATCATGAGTGCAGACCCTACAATAAGTGTAATCATGATAACAGCTCATGGAGATGTAAATCTGGCAGTGAAAGCAGTAAAGCTTGGAGCTTTCGATTTTGTATTGAAACCCTGGGATAATAATAAGCTTGTTTCTACTGTACAGGCAGGGCTTAAACTTCGGGATAGTAAAAATTCTGAGAAATCATTGAAGGCTAAAAATGAAACCTTAAAAAAGGAGATAAACACAACTTCAAAAACATTTATTGGAAGGTCTCCGGCTATTATGAAAGTTTTAAAAATGGTAGAAAAAGTAGCAAAAACTGAAGCTAACATATTTATTACAGGAGAGAATGGTACAGGAAAAGAGTTAATTGCTCGTGAAATACATCAATTGTCAAAAAGAAACAAAGAGATAATGGTGAATGTGGATATGGGAGCTGTAAGTGAAACTCTTTTCGAAAGTGAGTTGTTTGGCCATAAAAAAGGTGCTTTTACCGATGCTAAAGAAGACCGTGTAGGTAAGTTTGAAACTGCAAATAAAGGTTCGTTATTTTTAGATGAAATTGGTAATCTATCTCTCGACCTACAAGCAAAAATATTAGTGGCATTGCAGAATAGAAAAATAACTCCTATTGGTTCAAATAATGAAAAACCGATTGATATAAGATTGATCTCTGCAACAAATAAAGATCTGAACGAAATGATAGAAAACAGATCTTTCAGAGAAGATCTACTTTACAGGATAAACACAATAACTATAGAGCTACCTCCTTTACGTGATCGTGAGAATGACGTTATATTATTAGCTGAATTTTACTTACAAAAATATTCAAATAAATATGATAAACCCGGATTAAGGATTAGTCAGAATGCACAGAATAAATTATTGAAATACAATTGGCCCGGAAATGTAAGAGAGTTACAACATAGTGTGGAAAAAGCGGTTATTTTAGCAGAAGACAAGTTGCTAACTGAGAATGATTTCAATCTTCGAAAGAACAATTCATCTCAAAGTACAGATAATTTTGCAACTATTGAAGAAATGGAAAAGCATATGATTCTGAAGAATATCGATAAAGAAATGGGTAATATGAGTGCTGTAGCAAAAAATCTCGGTATTACAAGACAAACACTTTATAACAAACTGAAAAAATACGGTATCTGATGACTTTTAAACATTTTTACTTATCAATTATACTCAGATTTTCTGCTATTATATTATCCAGCGGATTAAGTGCATGGTTGTTCTTTACTAAAGAAAATTACATGCTGGGAGCATTATCTATACTTTTGATTGTCTTTTTTGTTGTGGAAACCATTAAATATTTTAACAAGATAAACCAGTGGATTACATTTTTTCTACTAGGTATAGAAAATGAAGATTCAACATTGAAAATTCCGAAAAATACAGGAAATAAATCTATAGACGATGTATTGGGCGGAATGGACAGATTGAACAACATTTTCAAGCAAAATAAAAATGCTATAAATACACAGGAACATTATTTTAAATCGGTAATAAATAAGTCGGCTACCGGTTTATTTTCTGTTAACGAGGATGGTAGAATTGTAAATATTAATCCAAAAGCAGAAAAACTAACTTCTTTAGCACCCTATCATCATATCAATTCATTAGATAAAATGGATTCCACTTTGCCAAAATTTATTGTTAACTCTGAGGAGAACAGAAGATCATCATCGGCAATTTATGAGAATCAAAGAGGACAAAAACTCAACTTTAAAGTTTCAGATATTGTGATAAATGATGAACATATTAAACTGGTTGCAGTTAGCGATATTACAAGGGAATTAGATAATGGGGAAGTTGATGCTTGGATAAAACTGGCCAGGACCTTATCACACGAGATTATGAATAATATTGCACCAATAAC
Source organism: Bacteroidota bacterium (assembly GCA_039714415.1). Taxonomy (GTDB): domain Bacteria; phylum Bacteroidota; class Bacteroidia; order Bacteroidales; family NBLH01; genus NBLH01. The sequence goes on along the minus strand of JBDLJL010000200.1, from coordinate 1,120 downwards.
TTCTCTTTCAAGTGTAATAGGTAATTATTTTAAAGCTGACGGAAAACCGATTGATTCTTCTTCATTAAACCAAAAAACTATTAACAATGCGGTAAAAGGGCTTGAAGTAATAGAAGAAAGAAGTGCCGGGTTGATGAATTTTGTTGAAAATTACAGGAAATTCACCAAACTTCCGAAACCTGTATTTTCTAAAATAGATATTAGTAATTTAGTAGGTAAAGTTATTCTTGTAAGCAGTGGATTTGAGAATTCTGATAATGTAAAAATTGAAAACAGAATTATTAATTCAGTCAATTATGAAATAGACGAAAATTTATTGTCTCAGGTATTAGTTAACTTACTTAAAAATGCAATAGAAGTACTTAATGAAGAAGAAAATTCATTAGTTTCTGAAAAGGTCATTGAAATTAAGGTTCATACCGGTGATAACAGGACAGCAATTTCTATAAGCAATAATGGAGCTGAAATCTTACCTGAGATAAAAGAAAAGATCTTTGTTCCTTTTTTCACCACAAAAGAAAGTGGCTCTGGAATAGGTTTAAGCTTAAGCAAACAAATTATGACCAAAATGGGTGGTGATATTGTCCTTAAGAAAAACCATAAGGGTTGGACTAGCTTTTGGGTATATTTGTGAAAATATTTTTTTTATAGGTGTTTATTTCATCTTCTGTTTTCAACCATTTTAAATTTACTACAACGTGGTTGATATTTTGCTTTCTCTTTTCTTTTTTTGACAATTTTTAGTTTCTCTTTTGGGAAATATTATTTTGAAATTTTATTTATGCTGTTCTTCTTATGATGCATATGACGTAATCTCTTGGGTTCTTATACAAATTATTTAGGAAAAAAATAGTAGTTCAATTGATCAATTAGTATATTATACTCTAACAAAATTTTGATTTATTGTAAGTAATATTTAGATATATCTTTGCTATTAAATGAATTAAATCATAGTAGAATTTATGTAACTAAAGTAACAAAAAATAACTTAAAAAATATTACTTGAGAAGATAGAATAATTTATATTTACTTAACCAAAAATTGCTAACCCCCCTGAATTTTATGATAAGTACGATTATTTACATATCATATGTAAGTGACCGTACGTAAGTATTGGAAA
>JBDLJL010000199.1:0-9271 GCA_039714415.1 Bacteroidota bacterium | reverse complement strand
TGTGGTGTACGGTTTTGATTTTTTGTTTTAACAAACATTAACATTAATTTTATGGAAAGTCGGTTATATCCGTGTTTTAGGTGCTTAAATAAAAGTGTCCGTAAATGAACAAGGGTGTTCGAAAATGAATAGTTTTTTATTTTGATATAATTGTTGATTGAAACCCGGGCCGAAATAAATTGGGCTTTCAGCCCGGATTATGATGATTTTCCACAACTTTCAAAGTGATCTATTAGAAAAACATGTTATCAAAGAAAAATTCTCTGACATATAATGATAAATAATCGTTTTTATTTTTGATTTTGTAAGCTGTGCGTGTATTACAGTTTTGCTTAGAAGAAAAAAGAAAATTGAAAGAATTAGTGTCGTTTTTGTAATTATTTACTTTAAAATTATGCTTCGACAAGCTCAGCATGTAACCTAAATTTATAGTAAAAAGAACTCTTTCAATTTTCTTATAAACCAATTAATGGTGAGAATTATTTTGTTGATGAAGATATTACAACTTAAATGCCAAATGAATTAAGTTGAAGATAGAGAGGTGGTTATGATTAAAACAAGTGGTTGGGATAGTATTGGTAATTGGTCGGAATCGAACAAGGAGTGTCCTGTTTCGGACACAATTTTAAATAAGTTCTAAATTAATTATTGTCTTAACTTGTTGATAATATTATGTTTTATGTAGGAAAAAACGTCCGTAATCGAACATTGTTGTTCAAAACCGTACAAAATTCAAGAATATTTATTATATTTGCGCTGATTTAGTATTCTTCCTTTTTCATAAAAGTTACCGAATGAATATTGAATTTACCTTTCCTCAGCTCCCCCAAGCTGGGGATTTTTTTTTAGTGAAACTCAACTTTCAGAAGCGGCAGCGCACTGAAAGTAGTTATAGTTGAACTAATCCCGATATCGTAGCGTATCGGGATGGTGAAATGACTTGGAGGTAAACAGTATTAGTGTTCTGAAAGTTCTCTTTTCTCCTTCCATAAATCCAAAGAAACAATTATCGCAATAAAACTCCAAAAAGGGACACTGGCTTTATCAGTGTCAAGGAAATTATTCAAGAAACCATGAACAAGGTAACTAACCAGACCAACCAAAGCAGACCAGATCAGAATTTTATGTTGGGTATGTTCTATACGATTATAACTATTTATTGCTGATCTGATAACAAAAATAATGATTAGTAAGAAACTGACCAGGCCAGGTATTCCACTATCAATTAAAGCACTTAGATATTCACTATGTGCATTGCCTCCTTCGCCAAAGTTAGTACTGATGATTGTTTTATCCCTGGCCATTTGAAAGCCTGCATATTGGAACATATATGTGCCGGGCCCCCAACCCAAAAGTGGTCTTTCCTTAAACATTTTAAATGCCGAATTCCATCTGTTAATTCTTTCTAAATTAGATGCATCCGTAGCAATATTTGACATTGACCTGATATGTTCATCAAATTCAGAGGAAGAATCCTGTTTGTTTTTTGATAAACGGTCACTAATTTCAAACCTGTAAATGAAAAGAGTTGAAATCACAGCCAATCCTATAATTATTAGATAACGCATTTTTACTTTCAGGTAAACAAACAACCCGAAAACTAATGCTGCAATAAGGCTAATCCAGGCAGCACGTGTATATGACAATACAAGTGCCATGCTGAAAATTAGCAAAATAATAAAGATAATTGCTTTTTTTGTTGGTTTAAGATTTGGCCAAAGCAAAAAACCAAATAACACAGGCCAATACATACTTAAAATTGCCCCATAGGAAGTATGGTCTTTATAAAAGGGTGTCATTACACGATGTGCAGCCAATTTATCATACAAACCATACCCAAGGTGCCTGTTTATAGTATAAAAAATAACAAAAAGCAGTGGTATAATATACAGCCAGAGAGAAAGGTTTATATTCTTTTCTTTTCTAAATATAATGATGGAGAAAAAGTACATAGGGATAATAAACCATAATTTGGCTAATAAAAATTTTAATGAAACGAAAGGCATTGAACTGCTGATGCTTGTAATAAACATCCACACAATATATATGATTACTGAAAGACTAATTGGGTGAAGTATATATTCTTTTTTAATTCCGGCTCCTGCAATAAATTTTAATATAAGGATGGCGGTCAGAATTATCATTAAACCCTCTGCAGGAAGCGATAAATCAAATGGTAAATCAAAGTAATATGATAAAGAGACAGATAAGGGGGTTAAGAAAATGATAAAATAATATAGCTTATCATAAGCAAATAAAGCAAACCAGGCAATTACCAACACCAATGAAAATAAACTAAAATAGTAAAAACCTAAATAAAGGAATAAGGAGTTTAACCCGATAAAAAATACAGAAATCAGGTAAAAAATTAGCTCAATGTTCTTTGTGTATGTTTTGTTAAGTAAGTTTTGCAGCATTTTGTTTTTCAAGAATCAATTTTTTTCTCACCGATTGTAAACTATCTAAAATTAATATAAAAAAAACAGAAAATATAAATGCTGAAATGGTAGAAAAAACTACAATGAGCCAACGTACAGGTTTTGCTTTCTTTTCAGAAACTTGTGCCGGGTTCACTATATATTTGTGCGGTAGATTCTGGTAAGCATCTACTTTGGCTTCTTCATATTTTGATTTAAGTAAACTCAATTGTTCAATTTCTTTTTCATGTAGTTGTGATAACGAATTATAAGCGCTCCCATATTTTGCCAGAATATCCAGTTTCCCTTGCAAAAGTTTTGCTTTGTGTGTATTTCCTGATTCCAGTGCTTTTGTCTGTGCTTCGGTGTAGGTTTTTGCCTGATTTTCATAATCGAAAACCCCATGTCCCCTCAATATACTTAATGAATCTTCTAATTGCTTTATATGATTTTTTTCTGATCGGTATTGGTTTTCAATAATTTCAAGAGCCATAAAAGCCCTGTCTTTTTGTACTTTATTATAAACAGAATCGAGAATATTTGTAATATCGTTTGCTATGTTTGCTGCTACTTCATTATCAGTGTCAAAAACAGTTATTTCAATAGCTTGATATTCCGTTTTTCTGAAAGATATTTTATCATCATATTCATTTAATAATTTGGTCTTGCTGAATTTACTGTCAGGTTTAATTTTATAATGCTGCATCAGATTGTATTTGGCTATTATTTTAGCTTTAATCTCGTCAGAATGAAGTATTTGCATTAGTTGTTCTGTTTCTTCTTCTTCACCAAATTTTAATATGTCCTTAGGTGCGCGCGACATATCTGTTAACAGAGCCTTTGAAACTGAACTTGTAGAAGCCGGGTAAATTACTACCGATGATTTAAATTCTTCTTCAATAGTCAAAGAAACAATTATTGATATAATAGCTGCTAAAATCGTAATAATAGAAATAGGCTTCCACTTTTTTAGCAGGAAGGTTATTATGCTTGTAATATTGAAATTTTCTGTACTGTCCATTATTGATTTATTGGTTTGAATACAGGACAAATATAAAACAATTATGTGATTTGGAGATATAACTTTTTAGCGGTTTATAATACTGCAAGTTAGAGAAGGAGTAAAAAAAATCACAGATTAGACTTTTACAGTCTCGCAGTTTTCACAACTTCATAATCATCAATACTTTTATTTTCAGTATTAAAATTAATTCCTAGCAAGGTTATAGCCTGATAAATTATTCAGGATAGGTTGCTTGTCGTATGAATGTTTATAAAACAAGTAAAAAAAGTTGAATGTGTTGAAGTAATTAAAATTGAATATTGTATATTGGGTGTTGAATGTTTGTTCTTTATCTTTATTAAAAGAACATGTTAATCATGTAAATCCTGTCAAACAATTTAGCAATTTAACAATAGATTTCTATGTTCGATTTAAATAAAATAACACGCGAGAATATTCGAAACCTTAAGCCCTATTCATCAGCAAGGGATGAGTTTAAGGGTGATGCCAAAATTTTTCTGGATGCTAATGAAAATGCATTTGGTTCACTAAGTGGTGATAATTACAATCGTTATCCTGACCCATTACAGAAAAAGTTGAAACAAAAAATTGCCGACATAAAAAATGTCAGTGCTGAACAAATTTTTTTGGGTAATGGCAGTGATGAGGTTATTGATTTAATACTTCGGGCTTTTTGTAAGCCTGGAATAGATAATGTAATTCTTATGCCACCGACCTATGGTATGTACAAAGTTGCAGCAGATACGAACGATGTTAGTGCCATAGAAGTACCTTTAAACCAGGATTTTGAAATTGAATTAGAGGTGGTTTTGGATAAGGTTAATGAACACACAAAACTTATTTTTATATGTTCACCAAACAATCCAAGTGGGAACCAGATTAAAAAAGAACATATCATTACGCTACTTGAAAATTTTCATGGAATTGTAATTGTGGATGAAGCCTATATTGATTACTCTGATGAAAAAAGCTTAATTGAATTATTGGGAACATACCCAAATCTTGTAGTTATTCAAACATTTTCTAAAGCAAGGGGGATGGCTTCCTTAAGGGTCGGTATTGCCTTTACGGATGAGAAAATAATAAATATCCTGAACAAAATTAAGCCACCTTACAATATAAACGGACTAAGTCAGGATAAAATTCTGGAAGCGCTGGAGCGAAAAACACATTTTAATGATATGGTAGAACTGGTTAAAGACCAACGTTATAAATTAAAAGTTGAATTAGAAAAGCTTAGTTTTACAGAAAAGGTTTATCCATCGCAGGCGAATTTTGTACTTGCAAAATTTACTGATGCTAAAAAGGTTTATGACTATCTGGCGGAAAATGGTATTGTTGTACGAAACAGGTCAAATATACCAGGATGTAGTAATAGTTTACGAATTACCATAGGTAAACCCAAAGAAAATACAGTTTTAGTTAATACACTGCGTCAATTAGATGGAAGAAAAACTTTAAAATTTGATTTTGATGAGAATAATCCCATGGTGGATTTTTTAAAACGAACATCATAAAATTGAAGTAATATTTAAAGCTTTTGCACGGGCAATTAAAATGGCCATTCGAAAAGATCCGTTAAGTAATTATGTGCTTTCTACAAAAGAGCAGTTATAAAGTTGAATATTGAGTATTAAATGTTTTAATCTTAATGATTGCTTAGTGTAAATAGCAAAGGGTCAGCTGCTTGAGTGTCCATGCATTTTAGTTTTCAATTTGCAGCACATCTTTACAAAGTTTTATCGATTCCTTATCACCAGTATATTTTCCTTTTGTGTCAGATAGTTTTATTGTTGGAACCCAGTCCTGGCCTTCCGGTTTTGCTTCCATAATTTTAATAACAATATTTAATGGTTTCACACCAACATCATTAGTAAAATTAGTTCCAATACCAAAGGAAATCTTAATTTTATTCCTACAATGTTTTGTGATTTTTTCAACCGTTTCCGGATTTAGTCCATCTGAAAAAACAATTGTCTTTGATAAAGGATCAATTTTAAGATCTTTGTAATGTTTTATTGTTTTATCAGCAAATTCAATAGGATCACCTGAATCCTGACGGACACCATCAAAGAGTTTGGCAAATTTCGTGTCAAAAGCATGGTAAAAAACTTCACTGGTAAAAGTGTCTGATAAGGCGATTCCTAAATCTCCGCGATACACCTTTACCCAATTCTCCAAAGCAAGCTTATTGGCCATTTTGTAGCCATATTTGGCGGCATGGAACATAAACCACTCATGGGCATGAGTACCAACAGCAATTAAATCGTGTTTTTTAGCAAAATAAACATTGCTTGTACCTATAATTGAAGGTTTGCCATAATTCTTAAAAGCTTTAACAATCCGGTTATGGTTCTCAAAAGAATATCTTCTGCGGGTACCAAAATCAGCCACACTAATTCCTAACATATTAAATTGGGTTGCTTTTTTTCGTGCTATATCAATAATTTTGGCTTCGTCATATATTTCCTGTTTGGTCATCTTAAAATAAAGTTCAGATAATAATGCCATCAGGGGGACTTCCCACAAAATTGTCCTGTACCAGTATCCCTCAATCGAAATCTGCAAATCATCACCTTTTTGGATAACCCCAACTTCACTGGGGTCATACTTGTAACCCATTAAAAAGTCAAGATATGTTGGGTCAAGATAAGTGCAATTTTTTTTAAGAAAGTCTTTTTCATCCAAGGTAAGTTTTAACTCAGCCATTTTTGAAATCTCTTTTCTTAAAATTTCACCAAAGCCTTCGGGAAAAGGTGTATTGCCCCTGTTAATAAATTGAAAGCGGACTTTTGCCCGTGGAAAAATTTTGATCACAGCATTTTGCATCGTGAACTTATATAGATCATTGTCAATAATGGAATGAATCATATCTTATTCTTGTATTAATATATCGCTAAAATAATGAAAATTATTATAAGAATGGATTATTAAATTAAACATGTTTAATTATCAAATGGCTTTTTAATCATTTTATAAATTAATATCTTTGCTAAATAATGGTTAGGCTAATTGTTTGACAAAATAGAATATGACCTTGCAAAAGAAGTTTCTGAAAAATATAGATAGCCCGCTTGATCTTAAAAAGTTGGGCATTGAAAACTTATCGCAACTAAGTGATGAGCTTCGTCAGTTTATAATTGATATTGTATCTTTAAATCCGGGTCATTTTGGGGCCAGTTTGGGTGTTGTTGAGCTCACTGTTGCCTTACATTATGTGTATAACACACCTTATGATCGTCTTGTTTGGGATGTTGGTCATCAAGCTTATGGGCATAAAATATTAACAGGGCGAAGAGATGATTTTCATACAAATAGGAAATATAATGGTGTGAGTGGTTTTCCAAATCGTTTTGAAAGTGAATATGATGCTTTTGGTGTTGGCCATTCATCTACTTCAATTTCTGCCGCGCTGGGAATGGCTAAAGCCGCTAAATTAAAAGGTGAAACCGATCGAAATATAGTTGCAATTATAGGTGATGGATCAATGACTGCCGGACTTGCTTTTGAAGGTTTAAATAATGCAGGAATTGAGAATTCAAACCTCCTGGTAATATTGAATGATAACCACATGGCAATTGACCCCAATGTTGGTGCCCTTAACGAATATTTGTTGGATATAACCACATCAAAAAGTTATAATAAAATTAAAGATGAGGTTTGGAATATGCTTGGGAAACTTAAAAAATTTGGTCCCAATACTCAGGCATTTGTCCAGAAAATTGAAAATGGGATAAAATCAATACTTTTAAAACAAAGCAATTTGTTTGAGTCATTGAATTTCCGTTATTTTGGCCCTGTTGATGGTCATGATGTTAAATACCTGGTAAATGTCCTTTCTGATTTAAAAGACATTCCCGGACCTAAGTTGTTGCATGTACTTACAAAAAAAGGTAAGGGATTTAAGCAGGCAGAGATTAATCAAACAGTCTGGCATGCACCTGGTTTATTTGATAAAGATACGGGTGAATTAATAAAAGTTAAATCCGATAAAAAGGAACCCCCTAAATTTCAGGATGTATTTGGACATACTATTGTTGAATTAGCAGAAAAAAACCCGAAAATCCTTGGTATTACTCCAGCAATGCCTTCAGGTTCATCATTAAATATTATGATGGAGAAAATGCCTGATCGTGCATTTGATGTTGGAATCGCCGAGCAACATGCTGTTACTTTTTCGGCCGGTCTTGCTGCTGATGGTATGCTGCCGTTTTGTAATATTTATTCGTCGTTTATGCAAAGGGCTTATGACCAGGTTATTCATGATGTTGCTTTGCAAAAACTGAACGTGGTTTTTTGTCTTGATAGAGGAGGATTGGTTGGTGATGATGGCGCAACACATCATGGTGCTTTTGATTTGGCATATATGCGGTGTATACCAAATATTATCATTTCTGCTCCTATGGATGAGGAGGAATTACGAAATCTGATGTATACCGCTCAATTACCGGATAAAGGTACGTTTGTAATACGTTATCCTCGTGGAAAGGGCATTATGCCTGAATGGCAAACTGAATTTAAAGAAATACCCATAGGGAAGGCCCGTACAATAAAAGAAGGTAATGATGTGGCAGTCTTAAGTATAGGAGCAATTGGCAATGAATTAAGGAAAATCTATGATCCTCTTGATAAAGACCATATTAGCATAGCTCATTATGATATGCGTTTCGCCAAACCAATTGATGAGGAGCTACTCCATGATATATTTAAGAGATTTGATAAAATTATTACGCTTGAAGATGGAACAATTGTCGGTGGTTTTGGAAGTGCAGTGCTTGAATTTATGAGTGAAAATAATTATTCAGCAAAAGTTAAGCGATTGGGTATCCCTGATAATTTTATTGAACATGGAACACAGCAGGAACTTTATAAAGAATGTGGCTACAACGCTGAAAGTATTTATCAGGAAATAAAAAATGTTTTAGGACTTAAAAACTTGAATAATAAACCGTCTGTAGCATAAATATCTCCAGAGTGGAGAAACATTTAAATAGCTATGTTGATTTAACGTCATTATTCTTATAAGGATTAGTTTGGAATAGATAAGTATGTCATATCCATTAATTAGTTACTACCTGACAAGTTCATCAGGAATAATTTTCTGCTTGAAGGAAGTATAAAATATTAATCAAAAATAAAGAATGCTTCCTCAAATAAATTAATCATATAATTATAATTTAGATCTATTTAAAATATTTTTGATTTTTTAAATATTTGATTGCAAGCTAAAAGTCAATTTTTTTTTAATTACCTTCAAATTATGATTTTTCGAAAATATATTTTTACCCTGATTTTTGTTTCGTGTATTTTTGGTAATTTTTTAAATGCCAACAACCTACAACTATCTAACATTACCTTTAAAGATAAAAATACAATTGAGCAATCTGTTTATATTAGTTTTGATTTAAGTTGGGATAATTCCTGGCGAATTAGTTCGGAATCTGCTAATTGGGATGCAGCCTGGGTTTTTGTAAAATTCAGGATTGGTTCCGGAGTTTGGCAACATGCAAGTATAAGTGCCAGTTCATCTGACCATATTGCTCCAACCGGGTCTATTATAAATGCCGTTAGTGATGCGAAAGGCATATTTATTTATAGGTCATCTATAGGAAGTGGTACAAATAACTGGACTGGTGTGGAACTTAAATGGAATTATGGTCTGGACGGTGTTCCTGATGATGTTTCTGATATGGAAATTAAGGTGTTGGGAATAGAAATGGTTTATGTTCCACAGGCAAGTTTTTATGTTGGAGATGGAAGCTCTTTTGGTAGACTATGGAATGTTGCAGATGTGAACACTAATCCTGCTTTAATAAGTCAGACACCAATT
>JBDLJL010000198.1:0-9271 GCA_039714415.1 Bacteroidota bacterium | reverse complement strand
ACATTGCACCTTTTCCCTCGCGCAAAGGGTCAGCAGAACCGGCATGGTTACCAAAATTTAACCACGGGCCGTTATCACTGGTGAAAACAACAAGGGTATTTTCATCTAAACCATTTTCTTTAAGCGTTTTTAATATTTGCCCTACTGACCAGTCAAGTTCCATCATTACATCGGCAAAAAGGCCTTTACCACTCTTACCTTTAAACTTATCGGAAACTGCAATAGGTACATGTACCATGGAATGAGGCATATACAAAAAGAATGGTTCATTTTTATGTTTTTGAATGAATTGAACAGCCTTTTCAGTATATAGGGTAGTCAATTTCGCTTGATCTTCAAGGCTTGCAATCGTGTCAACAACCTGGTTATCACTGAACAAAGGCAAAGGCGGGTAATTGGATTTGCGTTTTCCGGTACCGGCTTGGGGTACACCATCAAAACCAACAGGCCACATATCGTTAGAATATGGCAAGCCAAGATATTCATCAAAACCATGTTGCAAGGGCAGAAATTCTTTGTGATGACCAAGATGCCATTTACCGAAGATGCCGGTTGCATATCCTTGCTCTTTCAGCATTTCCGGAATAATTATTTCATCCGGGTTAATACCAATATTTGAATTCGGCATCAAAGCTCCCTTAATTCCAATACGTTCAGAATAGCACCCGGTAAGCAATGCCCCCCTTGATGCACTACATACCGCCTGCGAAACATAAAAGTCAGTAAAACGTGCACCCTCATTAGCCAATTGATCAATATTAGGTGTTTTATAATCTGTTGCCCCAAAACAGCCCACATCGGCATAGCCCATGTCATCAATAAATATAAGTACGATATTAGGTTTGTTGCTATTTTGTGTTTTATCATCCGGGTTTTTGCAAGAATAAAAATTTAGTACAAAAAATAGCAGTCCAAAACCTAATGCAGAAAGTTTAATTTTGTTCATTTATTAATATTTAAATTTTAGTAATTAGCTCAATTTTACTTATTGGAAACTTAAAACTGAACTTCGATATTTTTTTTCTCATCAGGTGATAAACTGGAAATATTAGTCAACACTTTGTCCTTTTCAGTTCCTGGTTCACCAATTTTTATAGTATATAGGCCCTGTTTAAAAACTTTTGGGCGAAAACTGTTACCATTAATTCTGAGCGAATAAATAATTTCGTTATTTTCTTCATCAATTATTTGAATTACAGGATTCTCCATGCCTTCGATTTCTAAATTTGGTAAAAAAGCAATTGCTTTTCTATTGTAATTATCTTGCTGATTGATTGTTATCGGCCAACCTGAATATTGGTTATCCACAGCTGGATTTGCTTGGCGGGGCCAACATTCCATCGTAATATCCCTTGATTTTTTATTAAAACGTACAATTCCATAACCTGTAGCCCTGTCGTAAAGCTTTGACGGCTTATTACCCGTAAAAACCGGGTTTGAAACAGCAGACACACTCATTTTATTACCAAACCCATCATTGAAATCACCTGAATATTTAGCTGAACCGGATAATCTGTTTTGTCCTTCTTTAGCAGGATACCAACGACGTGGCCAAACATTTGAAATCGATGGCACACAAAAAGCATAACCAGCATCATGCCAATCATCAACACCATATTGAATAGTACTTCCCAAATGCTGATCACCGGCAATATGAAAAGCAAATGCCTTGCGAATTATTTTTAATGCATTGTTCCGTGGTGTTTGTGGCCAGCCATTAGAATCAAAATCAGATACCGGAATATCATCAGGCGGGTAATCACCTTCCTCTAAAACCCTTAATTTAGGTACAATTTCATCTGAATAGGCATCTGCTTTAGGTAAAGTAGCAACATTTGCAAATATGGTTTGTGATAAAACCACTTTCATCCAGGTAGTATTTGACCAGTCCTTTGTCCAGTTCTCTAAAAAGTCAAGTTGTCTTTTTCCTAGTAGCACCGCATTAGGAATATCACTCTTAGTGAGCACATCCCATTTCCTGTTTTGTGCCCATCCGTTATATATTTTCGCTTCAGGTAATAAAGTTTTTGGAGCTGATTTAAACTTTCTGTCCTCAATAACAGCAAAGCTGATACCAGCATAATTCATTGATGTATAATATACACCTATACTCTGCTCAACAGGTTTACTATCATAAGGATCAGGAAAGTGTGAAGTTTGGGTACGTTCCACCATATTTACCCAAATAGCAGGCATTTTATAACCACCCATGTCCTGTGCTTTTCCTCCTCTTAAGCCTTCCGGTGTGGCAATACCCCCGGCTCCCCAAATATTACCATGATACATATCATGATCATCAGGAATAGCTACAGTTGGTCTGTCACGCATTAAATCCCGATAGGCCCAACCATACAAATACCATTTTCTTAAATAATCCAAAATTGATCCTTTCAAAGGAGAACGTTGCGCACCATAACCACCAACACCTTCATAAATTTGGTCTCCTGAAAAGAAAAGGATATCCGGATTATGATATTTAACACTTTCAAAAATATCATTGTTTGGGAAACCTAAATCATTATTGCCTGTAAATGCTGCCACAACAATTTCATCTTTACCCAAAGGTTCTTTACGGATAGCACCTTCAAAATAAGCCTCGGCAAGTTTATTACCAGTTGCATAATATTTATATAAAAGCCTGTATGAAATATCTTTTTTAGTATCCCAATCTTTTATTTTAAAATTAGCTGTTCTAGACAGTGTATCAATTTCTGCCTGTGAAACAGTTTTCCATCCATCATCTTTTTTTACCTGAAAATCAACAACTTGACCATCTTCTTTGCCAATCGGCGGCATTTGTGCAGTTATTTTTAGAGTGCCTTGACTTAGGGTATGTTGAGCAAATAAAATGGGTCCAAAAGCTCTTTCCTTGTGGGTACTAATTTTACTCCCGGTGATTTCCCAGTCAGAAAACCAAAACCTGACATTTCCACCTCTTTCTGTACCTTTTACAGTTCCCCAATCAGGATATTCTGTTACAATTCTTTTATCAGGAAATTCTTTTAAGTTCCCATTATGGCAAACAATGGCTATACCTCCTTCCATCCAGGCCGGTTCAATGTCTGTCCTATTTATTTTAGCCATAAGCTTGTGTTGCTTATCGTAAACGGCAAATTTAAGTTGATATTTACCATTTTGCTCTTCGGCATTTAATTCCAATAAAATATCATCAAAAGATGTTTTAATTTTATTAATAGAACTGTCTTTTTTTCCTAGAAATAACAGACCATCCGTTGTAATACCAACAGGAAATCCTTCTCCTCGAACTGCGCTGCTCCGGTAATCATTAAATTCGCCTTTAATTCCAATTTTAAACCCAATCCATCCTTCAGATAAAGAAGTATCCTGAACTAGTCTTCCTGTGCGAATATTCATTTTAAAATTACCAGGAACTGAATCAATTTCATGCGTAAGCAAATACACATTTCTTTCCCCACCGCTGACAACACATTCCATTCGGCCATTACTCAGTTGCCAATCCTGCAAAGGGTTAGCCCAATACTCAGCACCAATCCATGTCCTGCTTATATTATCGGGCAAAATACTTACAAAAGCTTTTTCTTTTTTCGTTTTACAGCACGAAAAAGCTATTGCTATCCCAATAATCAATATAATCTGTAATTTTAGTAGATGTCTCATTTAATTCAATTAATTAATACTAAAATCTTCCGGTAAAAAAAGTGTTTCACCTTCATTTTTTTGTTTTTTTCCCGGGGTGCTTCGTCCTTCGTCAATATATTTTTGCATTAAAGCAGTAAGTTCTTTAACTACTTCGGGATGTTGTTGCGCTACATTATTTTCTTCAGCAATATCCTTATCTAAATCATATAATTGAACCGGATACAGGTTTAACTCTTTTGCTTTTGAAGGCACAGGATAAGACCATCCACCAGAACCCGAACAAAATGAAAGTTTCCAGTTTCCTTGCCTGATTGAAAACGAACCATTAACTGAATGGTGAACGGTTGCTTCACGAATAGCTTTCCCTAAATTTTCCTCAAACATTGCAGGCAAAATATTATAACTGTCTTCCCCTTCGTTACCTGCCAAAGTATCACCCACTATTGCTGCACAGGTAGCCATAAGATCGGTAAGACAAATTGTATTATCAGAAATTTGCTTTGCTTTAATTTTTTCAGGCCATTTTACAATAAAAGGTATACGATGCCCACCCTCAAAAATATCTGCTTTATGCCCCCTGAAAACAAAAGAGGGATCATGTCCCAGGCTATCCAATTCCTCATAATCAGCCCTGGGGGAACAACCATTGTCGCTTGTAAAAATTAAAATCGTGTTATCGTCAAATCCTGCTAATTTAATCGCAGTTTGAATTTGATCTACAACATCGTCTACCATTAAAACAAAATCACCATATTCGTTTGTTTTGCTTTTCCCCTGGAACTCTTTGGTTGGTAAAATTGGTGTATGAGGTGCGGGCAAAGCAAAATAAAGAAAAAATGGCTCATTTTTAGATTTTTGATCATTAATGTACCCTACGGCTTTTTGTGTTAATTTTGGAAGGACTTCTTCCATTTTAAAATCAGGTGCAATCTCGCTTCTTCGCCAAAAGGCTTTACCGGGATTGGCTTCAATGGTATCATTTGGCAACATTGTAACCCTGTCATTTTCAATATAAACATAAGGTGGGATATCTAAAGATGCCGTTATTCCAAAGAAATAATCAAAGCCATTTGTGTTTGGACCGTTCTTAATAGCTTGGGTATAATCTACCCTGTTATTTGTATCTTTTGCCCAATCCAGGCCTAAATGCCACTTCCCAATACAAGCAGTATTATACCCGTGTGATTTTAATAAAGAAGCCACAGTTAATCGATTTGTATCAATCAGGTGTTCATCATAACTCCAAAGCACCCCGTTTTTTAAACGGCTACGCCATGCATATCTGCCCGTAAGTATTCCATAACGCGTTGGTGTACAAACAGCTGAATTACTATGTGCATCTGTAAAGATCATACCAGCATCCGCCATTTTATCAATTGCCAAGGTATTAATTTTTGAGTTTTTATTTAAAACAGACACATCACCATACCCAAGGTCGTCAGCCAGAATATATACTATATTTGGATGCTTTTGTTCTTTTTTACTTTCCTGACATCCTGATATCGCCATAGACAACACCAGCAGTACGATTAACAATTTTAGCGTATTTTTCATATTATCTATATTTACTTTAATATTAAGTGTTTGTCCATAAAATGTTTTTTTGATTTCGCCCCTTCAGGGCTTTTGTAACTTGCTTAATTACAACCCTGCCCTTCGCACAGGGCTATTGGTTACGCCCCGTTGGGGCTTTTTGTAGAAAACACCAACATTATAGACAAACTAATTTATTATTATTTTTCCAGCACATCCCCAATGGCTTCCATTTTAAATCTTTCGATATCAGGTTGAGTATGTTCTTTTTGCATTATATCTTCAATTTGCTTTACTATCTCAGGGAATTTTCCTGCCAAATTATTTTCTTCTTTAATATCGTCTTCAAGATTATACAATTCAATTTCAGTATTTCCTTTTAAGATATCTTTTCTAATTCCTTTCCATTTCCCCATTCGCACTGCTTGTTGACCACCATAACCAGCAAACTCCCAATAAAGGTGCTTATGCTGTTCTTGTTCTTTGTCTAACAATTCGGGTAGAAAACTAATACCATCCGTATGATCCGTGCTTGGGATAGCCGCTAAATTACAAAATGTTGGCATCACATCCCAAAAAGCCGAGATATGATCCGTTTCAGTTCCTTTTTTAATTTTTCCCGGCCAGGAAGCAATTAAAGGAACACGTACACCGCCTTCATACAATCGACCTTTCAAACGTTTCTTCTCGTTATTTAAATTCCCTGCACTCTGAAACCATTCTACATCAGCTTCGATATAAGTAGGGCCATTATCACTGGTAAATACAATTAATGTATTTTCATAAATACCCAGCTCTTTTAACTTAGTAATTATCTCACCCACTTGTTCATCTAAACAGGATATCATCGCGGCATAAGCTGCCCTGGGGTATCTCTGAGGATAATAAGAGGCTTTTTCCATGGGTTTTTCATCACCAAATTTATTTACATAATAATCTACCCATTTTTTAGGTGCTTGCAAAGGTAAATGGGGAATTGGTGATGCATAATATAAAAAGAAAGGCTTTTCCTTATTTTCTTCAATAAAATTTAGTGCCTCTTTATGCATCAGGTCAGGCGCATATTCATTGAGACTAAACTTATCATAACTTTTTATATCAAATGGGTCAGCACCATCTTCAATAGAATTAATATGTGGTTTTACCGTATCGTTATTCAAATAAACCCTATTCTCGTTTTTATACAAATGCACTGGATAATAAGTATGGGCAATCCTTTGACAATTATATCCGTAAAAAAAATCGAAACCCATTTTATTTGGAATTGAATGTGTTTGCGGTGCTCCCAGCCCCCATTTACCAACCATCCCGGTAACATAACCACCCTTCTGTAAAAGATGGCCTATTGTTACGGTAGTATCCGGCATTGGAAACTGTCCTTCCAAAGTAGAGTCCTGAATCATTGCTTCATAAGACCAAACATCGCCCCGGCTGCCCCACTCATGATTTGCACGAACAGCTGCATGTCCCGGGTGCTGACCGGTTAACAACATGTAACGTGAAGGAGCGCATACAGCTGAGCCTGAATAATGCTGGGTAAACTTTATACCACTATCTGCCAATTTATCAATGTTTGGAGTTTCAATTTTATCCTGTCCATAACAACCAAGCTCACCATAGCCCAAATCATCGGCAAGTATGTAAATAATATTAGGAGGTCGTTTTTTTTCTTTATTTTGTTGATTACAAGAAACCAAGCCACCCAAAAGTGGGATAAGGACTATAACAATTAATATTTTTTCTTTTATCATAATTGTATTGATTTATTATATATTTTATAGTGACCCCCTTAAAATAAGACGTGTAGGTATAATTTTATTAATTATTTTAGCATCTGTTCTTAATATATAATCTGCTGCAATTTGTCCCATTTCCATAAAATCAGTTGAAATACTCGTTATTCCATTATCAATCACTTCATGTATAGGACTGTCATTATAAGCAATAATACCAATATCTTTCCCCTGTAACAGTTTTTTTGTTTTTGCAAATTTTAAGAGCCTCACCAAGTGCTTTTGCCGAAGAACAAAATATGCCTGGTCCTGATGAACATCAGAAATTGTAAGTTGGGATAAAACCTCAAATTCCATATTATTGTCCGTACAAAATTGTTTAACTGCTTTTTTGGTAATTGAAGGGTGTGTAATGTTTTTGGGAAAGACCAAATTAAATTTCTTATATTTTTTAATAGGCTTTACAACTTCCGAAAGACAACTAATTACAGCTTCATTAAAATCCTGAGAAACAAATGAGTAGCCTTCATTAAATTTATGAGAAACATCAATAAATAACAATTTATCCTTGGGGATTTTCACTAAAGTATTATGTATCTTTTCTGTAAAATATGGTGTAATAATATAGTGGGAATACTTACCCAGGACATTTGACAAAAGTGTATCATAAAGAGTTTTATTATAATGATGAAAAACAAGATCTATGGTATAATTGGCAGGCAGTAAATCTTTGAATGAATTATATAATAACTCTTTATACGGACTGTATTCATCGAGCATAAGTAAAACTTTCTTGTTTTCACTTGTTATATGATATGCTTTTTGTGCAACAGATTCAATAAGCCCACTTTTTTTTAACTCTTGGTATGCTTTAAAAACTGTATCTCTTGAAATATTTAATTCTGCACTTAAATTATTAACAGAAGGAAGTTTGTCGCCAGGACATAAAAATCCAGCATTTACTGCATTAGAAACAGCATTAATTACTTGTTGCTGCTTTGTAACAACTGAGGATTGATCCAGTTTAAAGTTTAATTTTGACATAAAGCATACTGTGCTGCACTATGCTGGTAAAATTACAGTATTTTTAAATTCAAAGCAAACTTTAATCTGATTATTTTTAAACTTTATTGGGGAAGCTCTAGTAAAAGACTTACGATATATCAATAAGCCATTGATGAATTTTATCTACTACTCTTTTATTTCTTTTCACCCAACTAAAATGATCCAAATTACAACTCTCAAAATGATAGTGATTTACAGAAGTTTTTTCCATTTTTGCGGTTAAAATTTTAACCGCATTTTCAGGGGCTAGTTTATCTGCTGCAAATGAAACAGCAAGAACTGGTAAATCAATTCCTTTAATATCATTTTCAAAATTAGCATCACTGTTTAATAGCTTATATTTACCTGTACGTGCATTATAAGCCCAGTCCAACATCACATTTTTTGCCTCGGTTCCGGCAAAACCAACTTTCTTTCCCGGAAAATAACCTAATATTTTAACCAGAAAGCGAGCTGTTTGGGTTGCTAGCAAAACTCCAATATTTAAAGGAAATTTCCATCCCCTAAAATATACAGAACAGGATGCCACTAAAATTAATCCTGAAATTAGTTGTTGATGCTGGCTTGCATACAAAACATTAAGCTGACCGCCCAAACTGTGTCCTAAAAGATATAATTTATTATTTGGAAAATGCTTATTTACTTTTTCCAGTACAACCGGCCAATCAAAACTCAGCATTTCATGATACCCAAAGTTTCTTTTTTTAGGATTAATTGAGCTTTTTCCAGTACCCCGTAAATCTACAGTTACAGCAATATAACCAGCTTCTTTTAATGTAAGCGCCAAAGGTTCATAATATTGGGCTTTAACACCCAAGGCTGGCATAATTATTATTACAGCAGCATTTCTAATGTAAAATGGCTGAAATACATTTATAGAATTTCTAAAACCATCAATAGAAACGAATTGTAATTCGGCTATATTTTCAAATATATTCATTTGATTAGTTTGATAATCATTTAGAAGTAATTTAGGCGACCTCTAAAAACCCCAACTTCTTCGTTACTCTGATTTTTTAAGACACTCAATTACAGCTGTAAAATCGAGCCTTAAAAAATCAGAAAGCCTCGAATTTTGAATTTTTAGAGACCACCTTTAATTGTCATTTATTGTCATTAGCTTCGCTGTCATTAAGTCATTGGTATATCAGTAATTGGTCACTGGTCACAGGTCATTAAGCTTTGCTATTGTTTTATGGTCATTATTCATTTGTTTTTGTCATTACGCTGCACGGTCGTTTCAATTTACTATAAATTTTCAATATTCACGGTGCCCTGCATCTAAATAAAATTTCAATAACTACTAATAACCAATAACT
>JBDLJL010000197.1:0-9274 GCA_039714415.1 Bacteroidota bacterium | reverse complement strand
AAAACTTTGTCTACGAAAGGTAGAAGGCGTGTTTTTTGTTTTGTAACAACAATTCCATTTAATTGAGATCGGGACCACTGCAGAAGGTTGTTCACTAAACGGTGCGCTTGTTGTGAACTGTCATTTATCAGCCCTATGTGTTGTTTAATTTCATCCTTACTGAAATTTTCAAAGTTTTTGACTAGCAAATCAGATAAGCCTGCAACTGATGCAAACGGGCCTGTTAAATCGTGCGCAATTAGTGAGAAAAATTTATTCTTGAGTGCATTTAATTCCCGTAATTCTTTTTCAGTTTTGCTCTTATACAAGGCAACACTTATTGCAATACTTAACTTTCTTTTTTGTACAGGTTTAATTATGTAGGCATAAGGCTCAGTAATCCGGGCACGGTTTAAAGTACTATCATCATCATATGCAGTAATGTATATTACCGGAATATTTTGTGTCTGATTTATGTGGTTTATTGTTTCAACACCATCAATCCCATCACCTAAATTAATATCACTAAGGATAATGTCCGGATTAAATGAATCCGCTTTTTTAATTCCTTCATCACCAGAAACTGCTGTTTCCACCTCATAGCCCATTTCAACTAAAAGGTATTCAAGTTCATCAAGGGTAATCACATTATCTTCAACAACGAGTATTTTTATTTTCATTTCCTAAATTTAATTATAAAGTGTGTGCCATTTTCTGAATTCATTTCTAATTCCCCTTTAAGTTGCCTTTTTGAGAGGTTTGTAATTATAAACATTCCCAGGGAGTTTGTATTTTCACTGTCAAAATTTTCAGGTAAACCTATTCCGTTATCGGAAATCGACAAATAAACATGGGTGTTATTTAAATTCGCCAATTCAATGCTAATTATACCATTATCTCTGCTGGAAAAAGCATACTTTAAGGAGTTGCTTACTATTTCACTTACTATAAGTGTACAAGGCATAGCTTTATCAATTGATAAATAAACTGCTTCGGCATGTATTTTTAATTCAATTTTTTTTCCGGGTTCTTGGTATGCACTAATAAGACGTTTTGTAAATTCAGTTAAATGTTTACCAAAATTAATTTCTTTAAAGTTTTTGTTTCGGTATATATGTTCATTGATAAGTGCCATTGAAGATATACGATCCATACTATCTTGCAAAGCTAATTTAACAAGATTGTTATCTGATATACGTTGTTGTTTAAATAGCAAACTATGAATGGTTTGCATGTTATTTTTAACCCTGTGGTGAACCTCTTTTAGTAGCACTTCTTTATCTTCAAGAGCATCTTTTAGTTTATTGTTTGCAATCTGCAATGCTTCTTTAGCAGCATTTTTTTCTGATATATCAATAAACGTTGTGTAAATTAGCTTTTTCCCTTGCTCTTCTATCATTTCTACAAATAAAATTGTATCCAGTTCTTTTCCTTGTTTATTCTTGAGTTTTACATCTATATTTTCCAAACTACCTTTTTCACCCAATAAACGATATAGTTCCATTTGTTGATCATTGCTTATAATTCCTAATTCAGAAGGCGTTTTTCCAATGAGTTCTTCTGGCGAGTAACCAAAACTATCAGTATAAATTTTGTTTATGCGAACATATTTTAAAGTTTTAAAATCCAGAACTCCAACCGGAATAGGGTTTATTCCAAAAAGTTTATTTAGCAGCTGCTCATTTTCTTCTAAGGTTTTTTCAGCAGTTTTTTTATCGGTAACATCCCTGTCGATGCCACGATATCCAAGTAAATTATTATCTGGATCAAAAAAAGGCACGCCACTTGTTTCCAGTACCACAAGATTACCGTTTTTGTGAACATTTGTGTTTTCAACTTTGACTATAGGTTCATTTTGTTTAATAATATTATTAAATACTTTTGAAACTGTATTACGTTCTTTATCTGGCATTAAATCAAAAGGAGTTTTCCCAATTATTTCTTTTGAAGTATAACCTAAAATTGAATAAACCTGGGGGCTTGAGTACGTATATCTACCATTTTTATCAATTTCCCATATCCAGTCACTTGCTGTTTCAACAAGGGTCCTATATTTTTCTTCGCTTTCTTTTAAGGCTTTCTCTGCAGTCTTATTCTTTGTAATATCTCTCCATTCAACATATAAATAGGTATCTCCTTTTATGGATATTTTTGTCAGGGATACAGCAAGCCAGATATTTTTATTGAGGATATTTTTATGTACCCATTCAAATGAATAAGAACCGGTTTTAAGAGCCCGGTTTATCATTTCTGTTCCTTTTTCACCTGAAAGTCTGCCGTCCGGCTGATATTTTGGCGAAATTTCTGATGGTGAGATGTTTACGAAATCTTCTTTCGAGTTGATTTTTAAAATATCTAAGGTCGCTTTATTACAATCGACAAAGCAGCCTTTTTTTATTAACAAAACAGGATTCGCCGATTCTTCAAAAATGGTACGATAACGTTTTTCACTTTCTGCCAATAACTTTTCTGAAATTTTTTTATCAGTAATATCTTGTTTTATACCAAAGTAGTTGACAATGTTTCCGCTGGCATCAAAAGTTGGTGCAATAACGGCAGATTCATTATATAATTCTCCATTTTTCTTTTTATTCACAAACTCTCCTTTCCAAATTTTACCATTTGTAACATGATCCCATAAGTCCTGATAGACTTCTTCATTCACTAGCTTGGATTGTAAAACACGTGGGTTTTGTCCTATAACTTCATTATATGTATAGCCCGTAATGTTTGTGAAAGCTTTATTTACGTATTCCAGAGTTCCCTCCAGGTTTGTTACTACTATGGAGTCAGCACTTTGCTCTACAATATCGGAAAGCATTTTTATACGTTGTTGTGTGTATTTTTCCTCTGTAATATCTTTTCTAACAGTAAGGATATTTTTGTTATGAAGTAAAATATGATTTGTACGATAGTATTTTTTTGTATTCTTATCAAAGTATTCATCTTTAATAAGCCTGTTATCTTTACTTAGATTATTTAATACACACCATTTACATTTTTCTGTTTTACCGTGTTTTTCTTCATAGCAGTATACCTTTTTGTTTCCATTAGTATTTACCTTACTTTTTTGCATATTGGAGTATTGGACAGAATAGTCCGGCTCAACAACATAAACCTCCCCGGGGAAAGAATGTAGAATATCATTAAATAATTTATTACTATTAATTATGGTATTTTCATCCTCTTCTTTTAATAGAAAAATATAGTTTATAGCTAATATAAAACTAATTACAAAATAGCTTAAGAAAACAAGTATTTCAGAAACCTGTTGATGAAATAATTGAATATGCTCAGACATAAGCCAGGCATCAATTGACCGGTAAAGAGTCATAGCTGAAATAAAGAGCAAGAAAATCCCGGAAGCAACTTTGGCTCTTTTTTTAGGTTTTACTTTTAATAAATTAATACCTGCAGAAATAAATAGAACAGAATAAATAATAAACGCAATAAAAACCCGTACATGTAATTCACTTTTAATATTCAATAAAAATATTACTGAAAAAATGCTTGCAATAGCTAAAAATACAGGAAGCTTCATTCTGGATTTTTTATATCCAAATGATGAAAATGCATAAGCCTCAAGTGCAATACCAAAAAAAGCAGGTATGTTGCCTAAAACTATTAATATTGTTGTGGGAATATCCTCTCTTAATATTGCATAAAACAATATTGAAACTGCTTGCAACAATTTTGCTGCAATATAAATATTTAATTTATCGGCATTATATTTTATAAGGATTTTATGCAAGAAAAATACAAGGGCGATAAATATATCTGCAAAAAAGAAAAGAGTAAAAATTGTTTTTATATCAAATGCCATATATTAATATGTTATTATCATGTATTTATATAAAATAAACCTATTGGCGATTCTAGTCCGTCTATAATATCTGTGTTTGGTTCAAAAAGTTCGCTATTAAGGCTTGTGAAGCCCGAAAAATGTGAGTTTACTACTGTAAAAGATCATTTTGAGGGCAAGCATAACGCAAATAGCGGACTTTATGGACAAACACTTATTTGATAAGGCAAAGTAATAAAAAAATATGATTAGTTGAAATTCATAAATAAAAATATATAGATGTGTTGATAAGCAGGGCAATTGGGTTTAAAAATACTGAATATTCAACACTTTCAGTGTTGTGTCAGCTATTATTATCATACCACGGGTTACACCCGCGGTTATTTATATTAAATCCTTTCAGGATTTTTTAATATTTTAACTGTAATAATAACCACGAAGTGGTTAAATTTGAATAACCATGGTACATAAGGAATAGCAATGTGAACCCTGAATGGGTTCAAATTTTAAACCCGATTGCCCTGTGTTGATAAACTGTTGTTTGGATAAGGTAACCAATCATTTTTTAAACGTTTAAAATATTTATTCAGATGTATGAATAACATCAATATGTTTTCAGCTTATTCTCATTTCCCTCATATTTCAATTTACGCTTATGATGTATAACTGCCGTTTCAACCTCTTCTCTTTCCGGTTTTTTACCGGTCAGTATATATTTAGTATAGACCCTTAAATCGCTCAATAAAATAATTAATACAGGAAAGAAAATTAGTATAAAAACCGTACCGATGGCTACACCATAAGCCAGGCTAATCGCCATGGGAATCAAGAACTGTGCCTGTACACTTTTTTCAAGCAATATTGGAAATAACCCAATAGATGTGGTTAATGATGTTAAAATTATCGGCCTTAGCCTGGTTTTACCTGCACCAATAATAGCATCTTTTACTTTTTTTCCTTCCAGCAATAAACCATCATATTTGGCAAGAAAAACAATTGCATCGTTAATAATGACTCCGGTTAAGGCTACCATACCCCATAAACTCATAATTGAAACAGGTTGACCGTGAACACCGTGCCCCCAGAAAACACCTAATAGGGATAGGGGGATCATCATCAGGATGATGATTGTTTTATTTAAACTTTTAAAATGTAAAACCATAAGAAAAATAATGACAATGAATGCCAATGAAAAATAAACCCTTATTAAGGCCATTGCTTCGCCACTTGCCTTTTGTTGTCCTTGATAAACATAACGTATCCCCGGAAATTGTGACTGAAGGTCTGGCATTATTTCTAATGCAACCTGATCCAGAATTTCCGGTACAGGTGCAAATGGGTCAACGGTTTCTGCCTCAATACGTATCTCCCTGGAACCATTATAGCGTTTTATTGCCACAGGGCCACGTTCCAGCTTATAATCAGTAAGTTCTATAAGGGGATACTCTCCTGATTTTGTTTTAATTTTCATGGATTCCAATTGCCGTATGGTTAAACGGTCGGATTTTGGATAACGTACCCAAAGCCTCAATTCATCCCGGCCTTCCTGTAAGCGTTGTGCCTGGCCACCATAAAAGCCCTGGCGTATTTGTCTGGCAATGAGGTTCTCATTTAAGCCTAAAAAATATGCTTTTGGTTTCAATTTTAAACGAACTTCTTGTTTACCCAAAGCAACATTTTCAGTTATATCCTTAAGAGCAGGTAGTTCAGTTAAGCGTTTCATTAGATATTCTTTGGCTTCTTCCAGTTCGGCAATATTTTTTGATAATAAACCAATTGAAACGGGTGAACCCCAACGGTTTCTACCTCCCACGGTAAATTTTCGGGCCTCGGGGATAGTTCCTATTTTTTTTCGTACCATATTTGCTATTTCAAAACCGGTAATAGGCAAACCTTCTAAATCTCTGGGGTAAACCTGGATTCTTCCGGCATGGGCACCGGATTCCTGCCTGCTAAATGCATCACCTAAGGTAGTTCGTACCCGTTCAATAACATCATCTTCCGTTTCTAACTGAACTTTTAAATCTTCATTTACATCCCAAATTGCTTTTTCAAAACGAGCTAAAAATTCCAATGTTTGTTTTTCGCCTGAGCCCGGTGTAAAAGCTATATTCACTTCAAAACGGTTAAAATCAACACTAGGGAAAAAGGTATTTTTTATGTGCCCGCCAAAATACAAACCTGCTGTAATTAAAAACAAGGCAACAGGAATACTAATTACTACATATCGCCAATGTATCAGCCACTTGATCACATAATGATAAATGTCATCACGTAACCAAATGATGAAACGATCAAAATAACTTCTAAGGCCTTTTTTGTTTTTTTTCTTTTCAAGGCTTTTTCTGCTCAGGACTTTTTCATTTCCTAAATGTGCCGGCAACACAAAAAATGCCTCAAAAAGTGAAAAGAAAAGACTTGCAATAACAACAATGGATACATGCAGCATCATCTCCATACGGGTACCACTCATAAAAAGTAAAGGCATAAAGGCAACAATGGTGGTAGCTACTGATGTAATTACAGCAGGAAAAACTTCCATTGTTCCATCAACTGCGGCATGCATAGGTGTTTTTCCTTTTTCAAAATGTAGGTAAATATTTTCAGCAATTACAACGCCATCATCAACCAGTATACCAATAACTAAAATCATCCCGAAAAGGGAAATCATATTAATGGTAAGGCCATACAAATTGGCAAAAATAAACATGGCCAAAAAACTAAATGGGATTCCAAACGAAACCCATAAAGACAGGCGCATACTTAAAAAAATGGATAAAGCTATGATAACCAGGATTAGTCCAACCATTCCATTACTGGTTAAAAGGTCAAGGCGGCTTTGCAGAATATCAAGATAGGCACGGGAAATGCTTAGCTTAACACCCAGGTTTTTCGCGTTAAATTCCTTAATATATTTTCGGGCGAAATCGGTAATCTTTTCCAGATCCTCTTCTGGCAACTTTTCAACGCTTATAGATATTGATTCATTACCGTTTAACCAGGATTTACTGGTAACATCAGCAAATTTCTTTTTAACTTCAGCCACATCATTTATCCTGATATAACTACCATCGGACTGTGCCCGTACAATAATATTACCTATTTTGTTTGGATCGGTACTTCTGGAACGCAGCCTGATTAACAGCTCCTCCTCTTCTGATTTTATTTCACCACCCGAAACATCCTGATTATTTCCCTGTATGGCTTGTATGATATTATCAAAAGTAAGATTATAGCGCAACAACTCCTCTTCTTTTATCTCTACGGAAATTTCTGCCTGAGGGAAACCTGATAGCGAAATCTGGCTCATAACACCTGAGTTGAACAAGTCTTCTTCAATACGTTGGGCATAATCTTTAAGGGTCATCAGATCAATATCGGCACTATCTGGTGTTAGGGCTAAAAAAAGAGCTGAAGCCCTTGAGCGCCGTTTTGAGACAATAGGCCTTTCAGCTGCCGATGGCAGGGATGATATTCCGTCCACGGCATTTTTTATTTCCATTAACACTTCATTTATATCATATTTGCCTGTTGTTTCAATAGTTACTGATGATCTGTTTTCAACAGAAGTGGAATTAATTTCTTTAATCCCAATTAAGCCCCTTATGGCTTCCTCAATTCTGGATGTTACACCTTCTTCCATTTCTACAGGCGATGCACCGGGATAAAATACTGAAATTGTAATGTATCGGCTTTCCATTTCCGGGAAAAAAGCTTTTTTCATTGAAATGAGGCTAAATCCCCCTGCTAAAATGACAATGGCAATGATTAAGTTGGCGTATATTGGATATTCAACAAATTTTTCTATTAATTTCCTCATGGGGGTATCTTTTATTTATAATTTTAGATGTTGCAAAAAGTCATTGGTCATTAAGTCATTTGCCTTGCTGTCATTAATACCAACACTTCGTTAAATTTTCGTTTCGCGCAAAGCCGCAAAGATTTGACTATTAACCTATTAATCTATGTTGCTGTTAATTTTTTAATAATCTGATATATAGGTATTTATAGAAATTCACCGAACTATTGTAATACATTGCATCATTTCATTAAAATGGTGGTTATTACGCTCCGCTGTCAATGGTCATCATAGGTAATTATCATTGTCTCATTGAATCATTACAGCATTCGAATATTATTATATTCCTACATTTTCAAATTTCCACATCCTCACATCTTCAAATTCCCACATCTTCAAATTTTCAGGTTTATTCTAATTTTTTTTCGATTTCTTCATTTTATTTTCTTTTTCGGATAATTTCATTTCCTGACCATGTACTGAAACTTTTGTCCCTTCAAACACGTTAATTAATGGTTGCATAACCAAAGTATCACCTTCAGGAAGTCCATTAAGCACTAAAGTGTTTTCATCGTTTTTTTTAATGATGTTTACACTCTTCTTTTGTAATCTGCCATTTTTAATCACAAATACTTCATTAGTATTAAAAACAATGTTTCGTGGAACCTGCATTGCATTTTCAACAGGATGTCCCGGAAAAATAGCGTTTAAATAATCTCCTTCAAGAAATTTTGGGTTTTCATTATTCCAAACCCTTATAAAAACCCCTTGTGATTGTGTATTTTGATCTAAGAACTGATTTTTTCTTACTACTTTTCCTTTTCGGATACGGTTTATTTTCTTGCAAAGAATATCTACTTCATCACCAACCTTAACCCACTCAGCATCAAACCGTTCAAGGGGAACCTCCAACTCTAAGACATCTGTTTGAATAATATGGGCAACCCTGCCACCTGTGTTCGTATAAGCACCAGTTTCCATAAATACTTCAGTAAAAGTTCCATTAAACGGCGCCCTTATTGTATGGCGGCTTAGTTGTAGTTCGGCTTTTGAAATTTTGTAGTACTCACTTATTAAATTTTTGCTTGAAAGGAAAATTTTTAGTTTTTCGTTTTTAATTTCAGGAAAAGGGGGTAATTTTTTATCTACATGAATTGATGAGAAAAATGTCTTGAAATTTTCTTCAACTTCTGGATAATCAACTTTAATATCAGGCATGGCATTGGCCAATGAATTCATATACATGCTTTTACTTGCCTTTAGTGCAAGAATTGCTTCATCCGGATAAACCGTAAACAGCACTTGTCCTTTACTAAAAACAGAACCTTTTTTTAAAGGAACCCTGCCCTGCAATATTTTTCCAGAAGCTTCGGCCACAAGGTCAAACTCTGCAACTGAATATAATCTGCCGGGCTTAGAAGTTTGAGAAGTTATGGTTGTATATTTTACTGGTTCTGCTTTTACAAAACGTTTTGTTTCACGGGCTGGCCTCATTTTAGGATTTTCTTTAATGGTAATCAGGTATTTCATCAACCCAAAGGATAAGCCAACTATAAAAATTAGTGCTGCTATTACTATTATTCTACGATCAATTTTTTTCATCTGTTTATATTTAATTATTTTTAATGGCCAGATGGAACATCCACATTCTACAAGCGACACACTCAAAGCATACTACACTTAATAATCATCCT
>JBDLJL010000196.1:0-9361 GCA_039714415.1 Bacteroidota bacterium | reverse complement strand
TGAATATCTTTTTAGTG
This sequence comes from Bacteroidota bacterium, assembly GCA_039714415.1. Classification (GTDB taxonomy): domain Bacteria; phylum Bacteroidota; class Bacteroidia; order Bacteroidales; family NBLH01; genus NBLH01. The sequence goes on along the minus strand of JBDLJL010000196.1, from coordinate 9,344 downwards.
TAGAGGAGGTAAATAGAAGAGTTGTAAGCGGAATGCCATTCAGGGATGCATATAAAGAAGTAGGCTTAGATATTGAAAAGGGTGATTTTAATCCTGAAAAAACAGTAAACCATACACATGAAGGCAGTATTGGTAATTTACGTAACAATAAAATTGCTGAAAAAATGAATAGTATTGTTAATGAATTTAATTTTGAAAAAGTAGGGAGGGCTGTTGATAAGTTGATAGGGTGAGTTTGCGTTTCACTAAGTGATAATAATTATATTTGTGTAGTTAATCCCTAAAATGGCCATGACAAAAGAAACTGCAATAAAACTATTTAACGAAAAACAGATTCGTACAGAATGGAATGAAGAAGAAGAAAAATGGTATTTTTCTATTGTTGATGTAATTGCTGTTTTAACAGAAAGTCCACGTCCAAGAAAGTACTGGAACGCTTTAAAAACAAAGTTGAAAGAGGAGGGAAGTCAGTTGTCCCAAGAATTGGGACAACTGAAAATGCAGTCAGCAGATGGGAAACTTTATAAAACTGATGTCGCTGATACTGAGCAGCTTTTTCGTTTAATTCAATCAATCCCATCTAAAAAGGCAGAACCATTTAAACAGTGGTTAGCAAAAGTTGGTAGGGAGCGGATTGATGAAATTGAAGACCCTGAATTGGGTTTTGACCGTTTAATGGAAACCTATTTGAAAAAAGGTTACAGTAAAGAATGGATAAATCAACGACTTAAAAGTATTGAAGTTCGCAAAGAATTAACAGATGAGTGGGATGAGCGAGGTGTAAAAAAAGGACGTGAATATGCTATTTTAACTGATGAAATTACCAAGGCATGGAGTGGTTTTAGTGTGAAAAAATATAAAAAGTTTAAAGATTTAAAGAAAGAGAATCTTCGTGATAATATGACCAATTTGGAATTGGTATTGAACATGTTAGCCGAGGCGACAACAACTGAAATTAGTAAAGAAAAGAGACCTGAAACATTTGAAGAAAATAAAATTATTGCTAAACAAGGTGGTACAATTGCAGGTAATACACGGAAAGAAATTGAAGAAAAAACGGGAAAAAGAGTAGTAAGTTCAATATCAGCGAAAAAAATATTAAATGGCAAAAATAAAGAAATTGACGGAAAATAACATGAACAAAAAATTTTCAAAAGTATTAATCCTCGGATCTGGGGCTTTAAAAATTGGTGAAGCAGGTGAATTTGATTATTCAGGCTCACAGGCATTAAAAGCATTAAAAGAAGAGGGTGTAAAAACTGTTTTAATAAATCCAAACATTGCTACAGTTCAAACATCAGAGGGGGTAGCTGACCAGATTTACTTTTTGCCCGTAACACCTTATTTTGTTGAACGTGTTATCGAAAAAGAACGCCCTGAAGGAGTTTTGCTTGCTTTTGGAGGACAAACAGCACTAAACTGCGGAGTGGAACTTTATAAAAATGGTATTTTTGAAAAATATAATATACAAGTACTTGGTACACCTGTCCAGTCGATTATAAATACCGAAGACCGGGATATTTTTGTCGATAAATTAGATGAAATAAATGTAAGTACTGCCCGAAGTTATGCAGTTGAAAGTATAGATGGTGCAGTTGAAGCAGCAAAAAAACTAGGTTACCCGATTATTGTCCGTGCGGCTTATGCACTTGGAGGATTAGGTAGCGGATTTTGTAATAACGATGAGGAACTTAAGGAATTAGCTGCCAATGCTTTTTCATATTCTAGCCAAGTGTTGGTTGAAGAATCCCTGAAGGGGTGGAAAGAAGTAGAGTATGAGGTGGTTCGCGACAAGTATGATAACTGCATTACCGTCTGTAATATGGAGAATTTTGACCCGCTGGGAATCCATACAGGCGAAAGTATTGTGGTAGCCCCATCTCAGACGCTTACCAATAGCGAATATCATAAACTCAGGGAATTATCTATTAAAATTATCAGGCACATTGGTGTAGTAGGGGAGTGTAATGTACAGTATGCCCTGGACCCAAATTCAGAGGACTATCGAGTAATTGAAGTGAATGCAAGGCTTTCACGATCAAGTGCTTTGGCATCGAAGGCTACAGGTTATCCTTTGGCATTTGTAGCTGCTAAATTAGGTTTAGGCTATGGGTTGCATGAACTGAAAAATTCTGTTACTAAAACGACCTCTGCTTTTTTTGAACCGGCATTGGATTATGTGGTTTGTAAAATTCCACGTTGGGATTTGAATAAATTCTCCGGAGTTTCCAAGTTAATTGGAAGTAGCATGAAAAGTGTTGGGGAGGTTATGTCTATTGGTAAAAACTTTGAAGAAGCCATACAAAAAGGCCTGCGGATGATAGGGCAGGGGATGCATGGTTTTGTTGGTAACCGCGATTTGGTTTTTGAAGATATTGAAAAGGAATTACAGAATCCTACAGATATGAGGATTTTTGTAATTGCTTCAGCTTTAGCAAAAGGTTTATCTATTGATGAAATTCAGGACTTGACAAAAATTGATAAATGGTTTCTGGTTAAATTGGAAAATATCTTTAAAATAAAAAAACAACTGGAACAAAATTTAAAACTTGAAGATGTTTCAGATGATTTGATTCGTGAAGCAAAAGTAAGGGGTTTCTCTGATTTTCAGTTGGCACGTTTTATTTTAAAAAGTGATGCAGACCATATTGATAAAGATTTACTTAAGGTCAGGAATTATCGTAAATCGAAAAATATTATTCCATATGTAAAACAAATTGATACACTTGCAGCGGAATATCCGGCACAAACTAATTACCTGTATCTGACATATAGCGGGAGCTCTCATGATATTGAATATGAAAATGATGGCAAGTCTGTAATCGTTTTAGGTTCAGGCGCTTACCGTATTGGTAGCAGTGTTGAATTTGACTGGTGTAGTGTTAATTCACTGAATGCCATCAATAAAAATAATTATCGTTCTATCATGATTAATTACAATCCGGAAACGGTTAGTACAGATTATGATGTATGTGATCGTTTATATTTTGATGAGCTAACGCTTGAACGTGTGCTTGATATTAATGATTTAGAACAATCAAAAGGAATTGTCGTTTCAGTTGGTGGGCAAATACCCAATAACTTAGCCATGCGCATGCATACTGAAAATGTGAATATATTGGGGACATCTCCTGAGGATATTGACCGGGCAGAAAACCGTCATAAGTTTTCCATGATGTTGGACGAACTGAAAATTGACCAGCCAAAATGGAAAGAACTGACTACTATTGATGATATTTATACTTTTGTTGATGAGGTTGGGTTTCCGGTACTCATTCGCCCTTCATACGTGCTTTCAGGTGCGGCCATGAATGTGGTTTCAAATAAAAGTGAATTGGAGCATTTTCTTACCCTTGCGGCAAAAGTGTCAAAAAAGTTTCCGGTAGTGGTTACCGAATTTATTGAACAAGCTAAAGAAATTGAAATTGATGCTGTTGCAGATAAAGGTGAGCTAATTACCTATGCTTTATCCGAACATATTGAGTTTGCCGGTGTGCATTCCGGTGATGCAACTTTGGTATTTCCACCACAAAAGCTTTATTTTGAAACAGTAAAACGAATTAAGAAAATTGCCAAAAAAATTGCAAAGGGTTTAAATATTTCCGGGCCTTTCAATATGCAATTTCTTGCTAAGGATAATGACATTAAAGTAATCGAGTGTAATTTACGTGCATCCCGTAGCTTTCCTTTTGTTTCAAAAGTGCTTAAAAGTAATTTAATTGAATTGGCAACAGAGGTGATGTTAGAGGAACAGTATGAAATTCCTTCAAAATCTATTTTTGATTTGGATCATATTGGCGTTAAAGCTTCGCAATTCTCTTTTTCAAGATTACAAAAAGCTGATCCGGTTTTGGGTGTGGATATGTCCTCAACTGGTGAGGTAGGTTGTATAGGTGATGATTATTATGAGGCGGTTTTAAAAGCAATGCTCTCGGTTGGTTATACTATTCCTGAAAAAAATGTAATGCTTTCCAGTGGTCCGGTCCGGTCAAAATTAGAATTGTTAAACAGTAGCCGCATGTTGGTTGAGCGGGGATATAATTTGTTTGCAACCAGGGGGACACATGAATTCTTAAAAGGGAACGGAATTGAAAGCACCATGCTGCATTGGCCCGATGAGCAAAAAAGCCCCAATGTGCTTGATTATATGAAAAATGGGTTACTAGATTTAGTTATCAATATTCCTAAAAACCTGTCAGCCGGTGAATTAGCCAATGATTATACAATACGCCGAAGTGCTATTGATTATAATATTCCATTGGTGACAAATGCACGATTGGCCAGTGCGTTTATTTATTCTATTTGCCGGAATACAAAAGAAAGTTTAACGATAAAGAGTTGGGGGGAGTATTAGGTTCAGACATGCAGATTCATTGCATGAGTCTTGTTATATTTTTTTTATTTTTCATACTTTCCAGTGTTTCAAATTATCAATATATCTAAAATGTTTTTTGTTTAGTGTGTACAATTCCAAATCATAAATAATTGCAGTTGACGCAATTAATGCATCAGGTAAATCTAAATTGTGGCTCAACGTATATTCCAACATCAAATCAATAAAGTTTTTACTGATTTTTTCATTTATTGGTATAACAAATAGTTGGTCTAAATCTAGTTTTATATTTTAAAGTTCTTTTTTATTAAGCGCACCAAATATTAGTCCTGCAGCTGTAACCGAACTTAAAGCAATATTTTGTGAACCAATTTCCTGTAAATTTTTGATAATTTCACTATTACCTTTATAAAACTCAATTAGAATATTTGTGTCGCAAATTACGAATCTTTTTTCCATGCTTTTTTTCTTAATGATTCTTGTGTAATATCACGGTTTTTCCAAAGTCCAGCCGATTGAAAAAAGTCATGTTTACTAACATCCTGTGTTATTTCTGGTAAATCCGGTAATTCTACAAAATCATAGTATCGCAACACTTCATAAAGAAATAATAAACGTTCTTTGTTTTTTACTTTTATTGTTAAAGTTTCCATTTTTGGATTGTATTTTTTGTCTTTGTTACAAATATACGAGAAAATTTTGTCTTTAATGGTCAATTTTGAAAAGTACAATCAAACCTTAAAAACCATTTTGAAAGTTCTGCATAGACTTCAGTAACTGAGTTACCTGAAGAGGATTTATTAGAATGTAGAATTTCTGGTAAAAATGGATCAATATAATCAGGTTTTAAGTCTAATACTACTGGTTTTGTTTTTCGCTCATATACGTTAAGTTTCCCGGTATAAGAAATGTATTCACCAGATCTTCTAAAATTTGCAAACACCTCTTCTTTTGATTGAAATAATAGTTTTGATTTAGCCTTTGATTATTTGTTAGATTGTTAAAATACGGATATAGTGAATGTTAACTAGTTGCTGTTTTCTGTAATAATTGGTTTAATCTGTTTGTTTTGTGTTACGTTTTTAAGGATTTAATCAACCAAATGCTCAATAGTGTAGCTATTAAACTTAATATCCCCATTAAATACCAATTAGCTTCGAAACTGAAATTGTCAACTATCTCCATGCCTACTTTAGAACTGAAAATAAGCGATAAAGAAAATGCCATGGTATATAGTGACAGATATTGACCTTCTCTGCCTTCTGACGCCCTGTTCATGGCAAAAGCATTTGTGTACGGAAAACCTAACATTTCAGCGACCGTAATTATAAGCATGCTGATAACAAGGATTCCAATCCAGCTTGAAATGTTTAATGCAAAAAAACTTATTGCAATAAGTAACAAACTCCAAAGGATGATCTTTGTTTTATTCAAAACGGCTTTTTCAAGATAATGAATCAGGGGCATTTCCAATATAAATATCAAACCTCCATTTAAAGACATTAATAAACCAATTTGTATTTCTGTTAAATGATGAATCTCTTTATAAAATAAAGGTATTGTTGAAAATAACTGAAAAAAAGTGAAGCCCATGATAAACGTAAGTCCTAAAAATATCCAATAGGGTTTGTCTTTGTATGCAGATGTGGAATTATCTGCATCAATTTTATTTTTTTCTTTGGCTTTTTTTGGTGCTTTCTTTTCTTTTAAAACAAGGAGGAAAAGTAATATGGCTGAAATACATGTCAATCCATCAACCCAAAATAGTCCAGAATAGGATAGGGATGCTATTATCAAACCACCTAAAAATGGTCCCAAAGAAAAGCCGAGGTTTATCGCCAATCGAATTAATGTTAAGGATCTGGTTTGATTTTCTGCTTTGCTATAGGCCTTTAATGATACAAACATTGCCGGTCGAAAAGTGTCTGCTACGGTCATGGTAAGGAATATACCTATAACAAATCCCCAAAAGCTCGTAATATATTGCAATCCTATAAATAAAAAGCCTGTGATCAATAAACTCCAGACCATTACTTTGTAGAACCCAATTTTATCTGTTAACTTACCACCTAACCAGGAACCAACAAATGAACCAAGACCAAAACTGCTCATAATCCAACCAACATTCCCTAAACTAAGATGGAGATGTTCTGTTAAATATAATGACAGAAAGGGTATAACCATGGTGCCCGCTCTGTTTATAAAAGTAATTAATGCTAAGAACCAAACTTTACTGGACAATCCTTTAAAAGAATCAATATATAAGCTGGTTATTCTTTTGATCATTTACTGATATTGTTTTGCCTCTTTTTGAGAAATAATAAATTCTCTACTTTACAGTTTGTTGATGATTTCTGGTTTTATTTAGTGTTTGTCTATAAAGTCCGCTATCTTCGTTATGTTTGCCCTCAAAATGGTCGTTTACGGTAGTAGACTCACATTTTTCGTGTTACACAAGCCTTGATATCGAACTTTCTAAACCAAACACTGACTTTAAAGACGGACTCTATTTAGTCTAATACCAAAGGCATTTGAAGAAATTGTAGGGAAACTACTGTCAGGAGTATCATCTATTTTAATTATTCTAATCTGTAGTTATCCTATTTTATTCATCTTCGAGGGTTTCTCTAATATTTTTCCCGGTTAATATTGTTTCTGCTTCTATAAATATACGGTTTACCGATGGAATTGTGTTTTTTATTTCGCGCTCTATCTTGTCAACTGTTTCTTCAAGCTGGTCGGCAGTCAACGCATCATCAAATTCTACATCTAGATTCACTAATACTTCCAAGGGGCCAAAATATAAACTTAAAGGTCTCTTATATGCGGTAACATTTTCATCATTAGCTAATCTTTGTGTTATCTTAAGTACATCTTTTTCGAGTAAGCCTTCTCCAATAAGCAAACTTTTACACTCTACGGCAAAAAACAGGGAAACACCAATTAGTAGTAAACCTATCAAGACAGAACCTGCTCCGTCAAAATAAACAATGCCTGTAATATGGCCAAGAAATACGCTTAACAGTGCTATTACCAGACCCAAAAGAGCTGCAGAATCCTCTATAACCACAGCAGCAGTAGTAGAGTCTTTAGTATCCACCAGTTCACTGATAAAAGATTTGTTACCTCTGGTTTTGCTAAATTCTTTTAAAGCAATACGCAAAGAAGCACCTTCAAAAATAATGGCACTAATAAGCACAACATAATTCCACTCCACATGCTTTAATTCCCGAGGATGCATAATGTGCTGAATACCCTCGTATAAAGCAATGCCACCGCCCAATGCAAAAATCAAAACCGCTACAATGAAACTCCAAAAATAAATCTCGTTACCATAGCCAAACGGATGCAGCTCATCTGCCGGCCTACGACTTTTCCTAATTCCAAAAAGCAATAATGCACCATTTCCTGTATCAACTAATGAATGAATGCCTTCTGATAACATAGACGAAGAACCTGTAAAGAATGCGGCGATAAACTTACTTATTGCAATCGCTGTATTGGCTATGATTGCTCCGTAAATTGCTTTGTTTGATGATCCTGACATAATATTAATTTAAGTTTATTGTGAAACAAAGATAATGAAACAAGCATGGAAAAAATAATTATTTATTAACACACACGAGAATAATTATTATTGAAATGCGGTAACATTCCGCTATGGCGGAACAGGTACTGATAATTTAAAATAGCTATATATAGACAGATGAAACCCTCATTGAGGGATTTTATAAGACAATTTAATTACTCCACAAAAGAATTTGGTTAAATTTCAACAACTTAACTTAAATTTAAACGTATGAATTACTTTTGTAAAAAATCAAATAATATTTGAAAATATTCATTTTGATTTACCGTAAAAATGGTATTGTGATTCCCTCTTTCAAATAAATGGATGTTTTTTGGCTGGTTCAGGTATTCGTAAAGCTTTTTTCCGTGCTCAACAGAAACTAATTGGTCGTTTACTGTATGTAAAACTAAACTTTTACCTTTGAATGCAGACAGTTTCTTTTTTGTATTAAAATGTTTTTCAAATTCTTGCTTTAATTCTTTATAAGAGGAGTCAATTTCAGCCGGACTGCTTATTCGGATCATAATACGTTCTTCAATATCTGCAATGCCACTTTCTAAAATTAATGCATAAGCATTTGAAAAAACTGAGGCTGCATGTACTGCATATAAGGTTCCAACGGAGCGGCCATAAATTATGATTTTGTTTTGTGGAACGTTTAGTTTCTGTATCACACATTCAACATCCGCAAGCATATCAACCATTGCAGGTTTGCCTGTTGACATTCCATAGCCACGGAACTCAAAAAGCAATAGGTTGTAACCTGCCTGATCAAAAAGTTGATCGAAAAAATTCAAATAATCCGCAACTACTTCTCCATTTCCGTGAAAATAAACAACTGTTTTTGCATTAGGATGATTGTTCTTATAATAACAAGCAAGTTTTTCCCCATTACATTCCACAAAATAGGGGTTTTCAAATGGTTCATACCTTGGAAAAAAATATCTTTCTGCAATTATCGGGTGATTTAGGATTGAGGTTTTCATACTTATCGTTATCAGAATGAAATAAAATATCTGTTTGGCTTTGTAAAGTTATAAAAAAAGGGCCCCATATAAAAAACAGTGCCCTTTCCCTATAGTTTTCGTCTGACCACTCAAAGTGGTCAGACGAGTTCCAGGTTTTTCTATCTTATTTCTTTCTATTATTTGCCTTTTTCTTTATGTCAGGATCTGTTTTCGTAGGTTTTCCCATTTTTGTTTCGTTATAATAACGTAGTACAGCTGATTTTGCCGCTGCCAATACTTCTCGGTTTACTTTTTCGGTAATGTGCCCACGGTTTAAATCCTCAATTAAAATATAACCACTGATTAACAAAAGCTGTAATATTAAATTATTGATCATCGTTTCTTCACTATAGCCTTTGGCAATATACAAGCTTTTGCAATCTTCGTAGAATTCATTAGCAAACTCCCTGTTATTGGGTAAGTTCATTAACTG
>JBDLJL010000195.1:0-9398 GCA_039714415.1 Bacteroidota bacterium | reverse complement strand
GCAAATATATTTGCTATATAAATGTTGCAGGTTTCGAGTTTCGAATTGCAGGCTAACCCGTAACTCGAAACCCAATGCCATTGAATTAAGGGTTTTTTTATTAACGATTAAATGATTGACGAACATTCGATTGGCGATTGCTGCAAAAATCGAATAATCGTAAATCTGAAATCGCTAATCGTAAATCATCTTTTTCTTAACTCATTGACTCGCAACCCGTAACTTATTTCTTCAAACTTTCTGCTAACTTTAAAGCTTCATAAGCATTAACAACACCAGCTGATACAGAAAGTGTTTTAAATTTAGTCTTTTTGTCTTTTGTGCCTGGCACATTTACTTCTGAAGAACCGTAATTTGTCGCTGATTTTAAAAGAATATCTTTTAACTCAACAGCAGTAAGGCTTGGGTAATATGAAAGCACCAATGCAGCTACACCGGCTACAACTGGTGAGGCCATACTTGTTCCCTGACTCATTTTATATTTATTATCAGGTACAGTAGCATAGATTTGCATGCCGGGGGCAAAAATATCAACTGTTTTTTGTCCGTAATTTGAAAAACCGGCAACAAAATTACCTTTTTCATGCCACGATGAAGCGCCAACTTCAATCCATGTTGCACATCTTTTACCACCTTTTAAATAACCAGCATTAGGGAAATTCTTTTTAATATCATTGTCCTGACCATCATTACCTGCTGCATGAACTAATAATACTCCTTTTTTCTCAGCATATTTTACTGCTTTATCAACCACCTTTTTGTATGGTGAATAACTTTTACCAAAGCTCATATTAATAATTTGTGCACCATTATCAACAGCATAAATAATTGAGTTGGCCACATCTTTATCTCGTTCATCACCATCGGGTACAGTACGGAGTACCATTATTTTTACATCGTTTGCCACACCATTCATTCCAATATCATTGTTCCTTACGGCACCAATTGTTCCGGCAACATGTGTTCCGTGCATTGCATCAGCACCCTCCATTATATTGTTTCCATAAAACTTTTCTTTTTTATTTTCATAATCATCATCAACAAGGCTGCGTGGCTCAAATTCAGCATTGTAATGATATTTCAATCTTCCTGCTAAATAATCAGTATAACCCTGTAGCCCTTTAATAGTTATTTTTCTGCTATCAAAAGTAATTAATGTTTCCTTAGCCTTTTTTACATCCTCATTTTCCGATTCAAAAGCTTTTACTTCTTCAATAGTATATTCGTCTTTCTTTAATTCAGCTTTCATAGTAGAATCAGACTTGTTAAAAGCTGCAATCCTTCCCTCAATTCTCATCAGAGGCTGTTTTGATTCATTTACTTTAGCTTCAAAATCTTGCTTAATAGCAAGGTACTCGTTAAAAGCAGTTAGTTTTTTTCCTTTAAAGTCGCTTGCAGTTTTACCTTCATACATTTTACTGTATTTTACGTAAAGGCGGGTTACTTCCAAATTGTCATGTTCAATCATTTCACCTTTGGCATTTCCTATAAAATTCCAACCATTAATATCATCAATGTAACCATTTTTATCATCATCAATGCCATTACCTGCAATTTCATCTGCATTTATCCAAATATTGTCTTTTAAATCTTCGTGGTCAACCTCTACACCAGCATCAATAACAGCCACAATAACCGTTTTTGATTTTTTATCTTTTAATAACTCTGCATAGGCTTTGTCAGCACTTACGCCTTTGTAATGATCATTTGCCAAATCAAGGTGAAACCAGTTCTCAGGAACTTTTGTTGGCGCATTCTGAGCTTGTACGTTTGTTAAGCCAAGAATAAAAATTATCAGCAAAAAAAATTTCTTTAATATCATAATTATTAATTTAAATTTATTAAAAGTTACCTTGTTTATTTAACCTGTCTAATTCACAAATTCTCTATGAAATTCCTGAACTGTACACCATCTTTGACCGTCCTCAATTTTTGTTTTATCAAAATAGCTCGCTAATTATCAAAAGCAAAAATCTGCGGCTGCTCAAACCTGAAGCACTTTTCAGGTTTTCAAAACAAAAATTCATTAATTAATCAGGTTAAGGGTGGCAAATTTATATATTTTTTACTTAACGAATTATATTTTTTTATAAAAGGAATGTTTTTTTAGTCAGGTTAACGAAAAATGGGATTTTTAAGGTTAGCTATAAAATATTTCTTAATTTTGACTTTTATAACAATATAACACTTCAACAGGTTCAGTGCAAACAAATTTTAGTTACTGAATGTTGCTATTGAGAAAAGTCAAAATATAGTGGAAGTAAACAATTAAGCAATTTAACCATATAACAATTTAACCAGACAAAACATGTTAAAAAGCAAGTCAGCCATACTTATAGCGGTAGGGGTATTACTATCCATTGCCATTGGTTTACAATTTATTAAAAAGCAGGAAAAAGAAATTGCAAATACGATCAAAGCTATACCCAGTGATGCTGCGTTAATTCTGGAAACTGATGATTTTCCTTTATTAATACAAAAACTGAATAATTCAAATGTATTTAAGAATGAATTTTCTTCAGTTGCTCAGTGGGGAAATTTTTTCAGTAAAATTGGATTTTTAGATTCATTGTTTAATACGAAACGTGAAATAAAAAATGCCTTTACAGGAAATGAATTGGTATGTTCCGGTCATTTGTCTGCTAAAAATACCATGGATTTTTTATTTGTTCTCTCTGTTAAAGATGAAAACTATAAGAGTAAAATCAGGAATTATATTGCCGAACTTGTTAGCGAGCGGGCTGCGATTATGCAACGAACTTACGAGGGCTTTAATGTATACGACCTGGCATTTTTTGATGAAGCTGATCGCAATATAAGTTTTAGCTACACATTTACTGACGGACTTTTTATATTCAGTTTCTCCAAAATATTAACTGAAGAAGCTATTCGCAGACTTATTTCAGGCAGTTCATTGATTTCAGATAAAGGGTTTAATAAATTGTCGCAAACTGCAGGTAAAAATGTTGATGCCAATATTTTTATTAATTATAAATATTTTCCAAACAATTTAAAGAATGTAATTAATCCGCAAAACAGCACATTTTTTCAATTTGTCGACCATTTTGCATCATGGACTGTTTTAGACCTAAAACTAAAAAGTGATGCCATTTTAATGAGTGGATTCACCTATTCAGACGATTCATTAAGTAGCTACCTGAATGTTTTTAAAGGTCAGGATAATATTGGAAATGACTTTTTAACCATTTTGCCTGAAAACTCTTCTGCGTTTTTAACAATAAATCTTAAAGATATTAATTCCTTCAAACTGAAATATTCTAATTACCTAAAAAAGAACAGGAAATACCGTAAGGTGAAATTAAGAATAGATGAACTCAGTAAAGATTATAAGTCTGATTTGTCGAATATATTTTATGAAAATATTGAAGGTGCCGTTAGCATAGCATACATACAAAGTAGAACCCTGAAGGAGGATCAGCAAGTACTTGGTTTTTTTCAACTTAAGGATGAAGAAAAATTTGCATTCACCATGGAGGAACTCAGTAAAAAGCAAGCTTCTCCTGATAGTATTATTATTGGACAGGCACAGACTACAACTATTGATACTAAAAACAATATATCAATCAAGAAATTTCCTTTCCCACAATTATTTCCACTTTTATTCGGAAAAGTTTTTAATCCGCTTGATGCTCAATTTTATATGATTGTTGATGATTATTTGGTTATTGGAAAATCTGTAAAAATATTAAAATTATACTATAAAAAATATCAACAAGAGTTAATACTGGCTAAGAGTAAAGATTTTGTAGCATTTTCCAACTCGCTTTCATCAGAATCTAATATTTTTCTTTATGCAAATTTTTACCACTCAAAACCATTAATAAAATCGGAAATCACCAAGGGGTTGGGTAAAATTTATAATAAAAACATAGATAAATTTGATAAACTTCAAGCAGTGGCGTTGCAATTTGGTTTGGAAAAGGATCTGTTTTTCACCAACTTTTACCTAAACTATAACACGGCTTTTAGGAAAAAAACAAAAAGTGCATGGGAGTTACAACTTGATACATTAGTGAATATGAAACCTCATATAGTTTTGAATCACTATACCGGAAACAGAGAAGTTTTAGTTCAGGATGAGGCTAATAATTTGATTTTGTTCGGAACAGATGGGAAATTACTTTGGAAAAGACATTTACCGGAAAAAATATTGGGGCAGGTACATCAAATTGATTTTTATAAAAATAATAAACTTCAATTGCTTTTTAATACCAGGGGATATATCTTTATGATTGACCGAAACGGTAAGGATGTTGAAAATTATCCGATTAAGTTTAAATCACCGGCAACAAACGGGCTTTCTGTCATGGATTATAGCGGAAATAGGAATTATCGAATTTTAGTAGCCTGTGAAAACAAAAATGTATATCTGTTAAATAAAAATGCCGGCAAAGTAGACGGATGGAAATTTGAAAAGACTACGGGTATAGTAAAATCTCAGATTCAGTATTTTAGTAATGATGGCAAAGATTACCTGGTATTTGCTGATGACCTGAGAGTATACATTTTAAACCGAAGGGGAGAAACCCGGATAGAATTGAAATCACAGTTTGCAAAAGCTGCAAATTCAAAGTTTTTCTTTGAAAAAGGAACATCAAAGGGAAATGCCAGGTTTGTAACAACTAGTAAAGCAGGGACTGTATATTTTATCTACCTGGATGGCACACTAAAAAAGATGACCCTGGATAAGTTTTCAACTAATCATCATTTTAGGTATGATGATTTATTTGGAAGCGGGAAAAAATATTTTGTTTTTACTGATGATTCCAGATTGGTTGTATATAATGGGGATAAATCTGTAAGGTTTGATGAAAAGTTTGGCGGACCAATTAATAATACTTTAAATTTATATAAAATTGATAAAAACATAAAATTCATTGGCATTTCTGTAAATGTGGAAAATAAAATATATCTTATAACACCAAATGGTAAAATGGTAAAAGGTTTTCCAATGGTTGGGGCCGCCCCTTTTAGTATAAGCCAGTTAAATAAAAAAGGTAAAGATTTGAACCTTCTGGTTGGTAGTTCGGACAATTTCTTGTATAATTATTCAATTCACATGAATCAGCCCTGACACAAAGCTCTAAAATGTATTTAGCAACCTTTACTGGTTTTAATGATACATGACTTAACACTAGAGTAAAAATCTGGTTTTAAAGGAGATCTGATAAAATAATTATTTAAAATTTACGTTATTCGATTGATTGCAATTTTTAGAATTAACAAGTTATGATGATTAATAAAATAAGTGCTTATTTATGGGTGTTTGCTGCATTTTCCATGGTATTTCTATATGCATGTAAAGACGCGTATAAATTCGATATGGATAAAATGTCTGCGGAAGCAAAAATAGAATCAAATTGGGCATTGCCATTAATTGATGCCAATATGACCCTGGAAGAACTGCTCCCTGATGATGACAGTTTAGACCGTTACCTCATCATTGATGAAGATAAGTTCATTACCCTGATTTTTGATAAAGATTTTGCAACTTACGATGTTGATACTTTTATGCAGGATGAGCCTCTATTTGGTGATGTCCTGGATTATAATTCGTACAGAGTTGAACCTCAAATAATAGAACTGGGACTAAACGAACTGCTTGATGAGGGCAACATACATTTTGCAAACCCATCTTTTAAAATAATAATTAAAAACTATTGGGATATTCCAGCTCAATATAAAGTTCTTGATTTTTATTATTATGAGGAAGAAAATTCAGTTGCCCTGCCAATTGATGCGCCATTGCTTACTAACTGGAATGAAATTAGCAGACCTGCTAACCCCGGAGAGTTTGCTCTGGAAGAAATAGCTCTGGAAACAGCTACCTCTAACGTTGATGAGGTTTTGTCGGCTTTGCCCCATAGCATATCAATTGGAATGGATGTAGAAACAATTACTGACCCCCCGGTAAGTTATGATTTAAGAGGTGTTGCACCAAATGAAGTTTCTATTGAAATTAGGCTTCCGTTGGAACTTAGCATGTCAAATATAAAGATGACAGATACTATTGATCTTGACCTTGGTGATAATTTGGATATGGTTGATGTAAAATCATTAAAAATGGAGCTTACAACTAAAAACGGTTTCCCATTGGAGGTTAATTCGCAAATTTATTTTGCCGATTCTGTATATGTAATAATTGACTCATTGTTTAATACACCTTTAAATATTGACCCTGCCCAGGTTGCAAGTGGCGAGGTTACCAGTACATCATTAACTGAAAAAACAATAGATTTAGATACCAATCAAATAGATAATATATTTAAAGCAAAATATCTAATCCCTAAACTCTTGTTTAATACAACAAATGCTGAAAACAATGAAGATGTTAAGTTTTATACAACTTATGGCATTGAATTAAAACTGGGTGCTTTGATTGAACTAAATGCTGATATTGAATGATTTTTGAAAATAACCCCCTCAAAAAACAAGTAATGACTAAGATAAAACTAACTTTCTATTTCATAATATTAATAGCTTATATTTCCCCCCGGAATATAAAGGGTCAAACTAACACCTTATACTTTATGGACGGTGTTCATCAATCTGTTTACCTGAACCCCGCATACCAAAGTTCATGTAATGGTTTCTTGGGATTACCTGTTTTATCCGATATTAACCTGAATGCAGCTCATACAGGCTTTTCATTCCAGGATCTTTTTAAGTATGGAACCGGTAACAAGGCCGATTCGTTGGTTTTGGATATTGATAATGTTAAAAATAAAATTGGCAATTCCAATTACTTGATGGCAGATAATACCATTCCGCTATTAGGGCTGGGCTTTTGGATTAAAAATTCTTATTTTACATTTGGGCTTTCAAACAAAACAAAGGCAAGAGTAGCATATCCGGGTGATTTAATTAAGATTACTGACGGAAATGCTAATTACATCGGTGAGGATAACCCTGTTAAAATTAAGGATATTGGCCCTGATGTAACCAATTATTATGAACTTGCATTTGGGCTTTCAAAAAGGCTGACACACAGGTTGTTTATTGGTGGCCGTTTAAAATTGCTGTCAGGTTTAGCAAATGTTGAAAGCAAGAAAAGTAATATCCGGCTGTATACAGAAGAAAAAACCTATAATTTGCACCTCGAAACAGAGTTTGATTATAATATTTCAGGACCTGTTGATATCCTCATGGATTCTTTAAACCAGTTTAAAGATGTTGCTGTTGACGAATCAAATATTGTCTCGGATGTTATCCCTAATAAAAATTTTGGATTAGGTATTGATCTTGGTGCTACATATCAGTTTAATGATGAATTAAAGTTTTACGGAAGTATAACTGACTTAGGCTTCATACGCTGGAGTTCCAATCCCACAAACCTCAAATCAAATGGTTCGTTCGATTTTACAGGACTGAGCCTTGATTCTATTGCTTCTGACTCTGATTATAGCGAATTTAACGCTTTGGCAGACAGTTTGAAAGAGTTGATTAAATTTAATGAAACTAACGATAAATATAGTACATTTCTTAATACTAATATTTATTTGGGAGCCAGCTATGATCTTGCAAGTTTTATAAATTTTGCACTATTATCAAGAACTTCAGTTTATGACCGAAAGCTTCACCAAGCATTTACCCTTTCTGCTAATTTGAAACCTGTTAAATGGTTTAACTGGACATTAAGCTATAGCATTGCAAACCGAAGTTTTAACAGTGTTGGAATGGGTATGGCTATTAAAGGTGGGCCATTTCAGTTTTATTTACTTACTGACAACCTGAATGCTGCTTTATGGCCGAAAGGAGCAAAGACATTTGGAATTCAGTTGGGATTAAACCTGGCTTTTGGATGTGGAAAAAGGGACGATTACTCCATTATCAATAATAAAAAATTAAAAAAAGATATCGATTTTATGTAATATTTTTTGATACTATACGTTTTATGATTAATCCTTTAACAAGGATTTCTTTTTGGTTAGGAGAAGCGCTCAGATTGTATTATTCAGTTTGGGCGCTTTTTATTTTATAAATTTTGTGAAAAAAGATTTAAATACGTACTTTTGCGCTCACAATTTTGGCCCCATAGTTCAAGGGATAGAATAGTAGTTTCCTAAACTATAGATCCAGGTTCGAGTCCTGGTGGGGCTACGAACATAAACATTAAAGCCTTGTAAGCAAATCGCTTACAGGGTTTTGTTTTTTATTTGCAACGGTTTTTGCAACGGTTTTGCAGTTGTATAACATATTCCAATGGTGTAATTACCCTTTGTTTTTTCTGTTATTTTTTATTTTACATGCATTACTACAATATTTCTGATTTGGGTAATCTTTAACAAACTCGTTGTAGCAACCCGGACAAATCAGAGTACCTTTTTTTTCAAAGTCTTTTAATGTTGTTTCTACCCACTCTCTTGTTTCTTCATGTTCCGTAATTTCTCTAGTAATATGTCTAATAGCATTAAGCTGCCTTTTTGTTGGCTCTTTAACTCCTAAAACATCATACATTATGAGGAATGAGAGGGTAATTTCAATTGCTTTTTTTGTTTCCATTTTTTTATTTTTTTATGTTCTTCTTTTCATTAGTTTATTGCAGTATTGCAAAATTATAACCCCCCTAATGATGTTTATTTTTCATTTATTTTTCCCTTGTATAAAAACTCCCGGTAAAAACACTGCTGTAATCAAGTAATACTTTACGGAACTTACTATAATCGTTGTTAAATTCACAGTCAGGAATTAAATCATAATCCATCAATTCTATAATTACTTCTTTTTGTTCATTACTTGTAACATTGTACCATCTTTCGATGGTCATAACGTTTTTTATCCAATAAAATATTACATCTGAATCCATTGTCTTATTCTTTTTAAGGGTATGTGTAGGTTTTGATTTTTTGTATATGTTTTGTTTATATCTGTTTGTATCAGTGTATTAGTTTATTACAAATTTTGCTCATTCTTGATTTCACTTTTCCTGCCATTTAAAGATTCGCTACTCTTTAACTCCTTATATTTTATTAAGCCCTGATACCCTGTGTTATAACGTTTTTTATAAAAAATAAAATTGCTGATTTTTACTATGTGAAAAAATGGTATATTAAAGAACCTACAACCTACAAAATTTGTAAAAGGTTCATTATCAGGGTTTATCCAGTGTCTCTTTGTAGGTTTAGTGTAGGTTATCGCAAACATCAACCTACAAAACGGAGGGTAAACCTACAAACCTACACCAAACCTACACCAAACCTACATAAAATAGAAAATGTCATCTCTCATTATCAATACGTTACTGGTAAAATGTAGGTTGTAGGTTAATTTATTAGTTATTTAGCGAAAATTCACACAGATTTATCAATTAGGCAAAAAAAAGCAGCTATTTAAAGCTGACCTCCCCAGTTAAGCTGAGGCTATAAAAAGTAGTGCAG
>JBDLJL010000194.1:0-9444 GCA_039714415.1 Bacteroidota bacterium | reverse complement strand
TTTAGTCATAATTACCTTGTTTATTTATTCTCTATATTTAGATTATACTTCTGGATAAATAAATGCTATGATTAGCGTAGTTTAAGCTTCCCCTATAAACTGTACAGTCTAAAGGCAAATAAAAAATTGTTAATTTTAATAAATTCTTGTATAAACTACTTTCACTTCCGTCTCTTTTAAAAACGCTAAGAAACTTTTTTTGTTCACTTATGTTCATATTTATTTACGAAAAAAAAGATTAGTTTTACTTTCGTTTAGTTTAATACCAATTATACAATAAAAACCGGTAAATTGAACCCTTTTCGGAACAAATCACCGGTCTTTCAATACAAAACTGTGAAAAAATATAATTTATCACGGTTTTTAAGTAGTATTCAACAAATTTCAGGTTTAATTTCTAAAAATTATCACCCGGTTTACCCAAATGCTTATAAATTATCTCAACTTGAAGCGGAGTAAACACTTTTTGGTAAGAATTGTAGAAGTTTTCCCTTAATTCCTGTCTTAATTTTGGGTTTAGATTGATTCTTTTACGTAATAAAACTAAACTCCAGCCATATTTCTTAGCTAATTTTGATTTACTGATTGAATTTGTTGTCATTTTTTATTTTTTTTAATATTTATAAAATGTTAATGAATGATTTTTTACTGTTTACAGTTTACACTTAAGCTTTTTTGTTCCTTTTTCTTGTCAGATAAGGCTTACAGCGATTTTTTAAGTGTAAACAACTGTAAACAGACAAAGAAGTCTTTTTTTAATTTTGTTTACAGTAGTTTACAGTGATTTTACAGCCTAATTAATTGATATTCTATTTAATACAGCGCTTTTTATCGACTGTAAACTGTAAACAGTGTTTTTACGATTTCTTTAATAATTTGCCAACCTGCGAATGACTTAATCCCATCATCTCGCCAATTTTTCTTAAGGAAAATCCTTTTTTTGAAAGTCGTTTGACCATTATTGCATCGTTTGGTTCTTCTGATGTATTACCCATCATTTCCCTTACGTATATTGATGTTTGTCGAAAATAGTCAGCCAGTTTAATAGCCCCTTCTACTGAGGGTAAACTAATGGTTAACCCGCTGGTTTGATTATTAACAGTGGATAATAATTCTAACAGCAGAGCAAAACGGGCGACATAGGTTTCCAGCTTCGAATACAAACCTTTTACCAGTTCGGATCTCTCATTGTTCATCCTGTCCGCATTTTCGTTATACCAACTTTTAAATACTTCAAAAGCTTCATTGCTAAACCTGCAAACCACTTCTTCATTTTCCCTTCTTAAATTGTATAGTTGGTTAATTGCATTCTGGTAACTTTCTATGTAATCATCAGGAAGAACGCCATCTGAAAAATAGGGTTTGACTTCACTTTCAGGAAATACGAACAAAAAGCGGTCGATTAAGCCATTTTTCATCATTTCCCCCCTAAAAGTTTCTATCAGGATTTCTTTTTGTATTGTCCCAATTATTGGGATATAAGGATTTTTAATGAAGTAGGAATTAGCATCTGATTTACGGTTGCTCTTTATTGGGTGACTGTTCCAATTACTAAGCAAAAATTCTAAATCTGAGCCTTTCCGGTACTTATTCAAGTCATTAAATACCCCACGCAGTTCATCCCGGTACATGCAAAGTCCTTTAGGGTTATTGGCATGTACATCAATCATAGCTTCAAAAGTGATATCTGAAACAATAATTTCCTTCTTTACCGGTTCTGATGGTTTGCTATGTAATGACCTTTCCTTTGGTGGAAGATTGTTGTAATTTTCCATCTCTACTTCAAAACTGTCCTTTACCAAAGCATACTCTTTGAAAAGTTGTTCTTCAATCTCATACAACTTCCTTAAAGCAAACTTTAAAGGGTGTGATTTGTTTACCCCCGGAGCACCTACAATAGCCATATATAATAGGCCTGTTTCTTGTTGTGTGTGGCGTACAGAAACCTTAAAAGCGTTTCCAATAATTGCTGAAACAGTAAATAAAATGGAAGCCCCCAAATAGTTTACCGGGAACCGAACCGTTTCATTTGCTTTGATGATTAAATCCTGTATAAACTTTGGAAATACTTCAACCGGAAAACTTGGCAAGTTCTCCAACTTTTCAGTTTGTCCCTCAATGCTTTGTTCCGAGAATTTTGAATAATCAAAATCTTGCAAATATGCTTTTGTCCTTTTCGAAGATAATTGCCCTGTTAATGGCTTTCTTTTACCAGCTTCCAGACATTTATCTATGGTCATAAAAGCACTATTCAGGTTTTTAACCCCACTTTTATTAGAAATAGCATCTCTTAAACCATTACGGGCTTCCATTTCGGCAATTTCTCCACCACCAACATAGCCACCCAATAAGAATGCTGCTTTACAAAGGACATAGTGCTTTTCACCATTAATGGCTTTGGCAATATTGTCTTTTGCATGATCAATAATCGGGTGATTATTATTAAATGTATTTGAATTATCAACCCAGTCATTTGGATTAAATGAATTATTTTGTTCTTTCATAATCATAAATATTTAGGGTTAATAAAAACATCCGGGTCATGGCAAACAAAACAAGCCCTGCTCACATCTTTACCACTCTGATCAGCTTCAATGCCATGAGTCCTTTTAAGATATGTACTTACACCATTAAAAAATAATTCATGTTCGTACTTATCAGGATGAGATTTAATGACCCACTTTAAGCCATTGCCCCCGGGACTAACAAATAGCATTTCAGTAGGTATATTCTTGTCATTTAGAAGAGAGGTTTTAACACTTTCTACATCTTCAAGCTTATCAATATCTATTACCAATAAGCCTGACTCTTCCAATAAATTGCTTGAATGCCTCTTTGAAAAATAGCCGGAAAAAGTTACATAGTCGAAGTTTTTAGACTTATAATCTTTTGCTTTGCCTTTGCTGTTCAAATCACGATATGTATCAGTGGTTGTCCCGTAATACTTAGGCTCAACAATTATCTCAAACAATTGATTAATGTTAATCGTTTTATACGGATAGGTATTAAATATTGGCCTGCGAAAAAAACTAAACCTTGGTCTATTGGCTATCTTTTGATAGAACTTGGCTGCCTGTAAAAATTCATCAAGCTTGCAATTTGTATTGGCATACTCGTTAAAATCTTTACTAAGTGTTTTTAAATCTTGTCGGTTATCAAGATCGTAATGATCTAACAAGCTCAAAGTCTCAAGGTATTCAAAGACATGACGGTTCTGAAGAGAAGCACCACCCGGCACTTCTCTTGTTAAAATATTATTAACCCTCATATTACCTCCTCCTTTTTGCTAAAAGAGACAAGGCATTTCCCCTTACTTCTTCTTGTGTACTTACCTCGTTTTCGGTCATCCATTCAAGAAGTTTCTTCTTTTCAAAGTAGAGTTTCTTCCCTCTTTTTGAATGGGGGATTTTTCGTGCAGCTGTTAATTTATATAACAGCGAACCTGAGCATGAAAGGAACTTGCATGCTTCTTTGAAATTTAAGATTTCAGGATGATTTTCCTGTTTTTGGAATTTTAGCTGACTCAGTGCAGCTTTTAGCTCTTTTTTTATAAGAGCACTTAGTGCCTCTTCAGGCACTTCAATTTTAAAACTTATTGTGTGCATAATAATACTATTTAATTAATAATAGTATCTATGCCATCAATAAAAACACCTTGATGCCAAAATAAGCTTAAGCGTGCCTTAAGCGCTTAAGGATTTCTTTTCATTTCACCCATTATTTTATCAATTCGAGGATAGCCATTCACCATTTGAGATTTGGTGACAGCAAGGCTATTTCTTGTTAATTCTTGACCTTTAGCATTAAGAAAGTGTTTACTCGTAGTGCTGTGTAAAGAGGTATTTCGAACATTTAACTCCTGAATTAGATAGACCAGTTCAATAGTTTGGCCTTTCCAAATGATTTTTTGAAAATCAGTAGAAGTAAAATGTTTAATAAATTCTTGCAATTCAAGATCAATCAAATCATACAAGGTTAAGTACTTGTACAATTTTGTCAGATAGGCTGTCAGTGCCTTTTCTGACATTTTTAAGATAAATGGCTCACTGGTAGTTTTTCTTTTATTATTTGTACCAGCCAATTTATTTTTATTGATGTTGATTATTGAATTAAGTGAAGTTCTAAAATCAGGGAAATCCAGGTTAATTTGTTCTTTAAAAAAAGCAGGCTCAATTTCAAACTCTGAATACAAAATCCTGTTTAGACTTGTTTTATCATCTTTATAATATGCACAAAGAAAATCAGAAATTTGATACCAAAGCTGTGATAGAACACAAGAACTTGCCAACAGTTCAATGATCTCTTTTTGCTTAACAGTTTTTAAGAATTGAATATCATATTGAGGTTTACTATTTGTATTTGTATATCGGTTGTAGTCTTCTTCATCTTCTTTCCTGATTTCAGGTAATTCTTGTTCAATGAAGACTTTTACAGGTTCATTTAAATACTCTTCATAAGTTTCCTTAAATCTTTCTACAACATGATTACGGAAGGAATCTGATAAAATCTCACCATTTATGGAAAACTTATAAAGAAAGTTTCTTTGCTGTATTAGTTCATCTCTGATTTTTTCTATAGCCAAAGCCTTTTTCCTTGATTTTTTAAGAAGGATAGGTATTTCTTTTGTATAATACTTAAAATATTCTGCTACTTTCTTGTTAAAATATTCATCAGGGCTTAACTTGATCATAAATTATTTTTTGAAATAAAATGATAAAGGATGCAAAAGTAAATAAAAATATCATAGAAGATATTTGCAAAAAGAAGGAAATAAGGGCTGATTTTGTGTGTTAAACTGTGTGTTAAGTTGTTGAAATGGAAAAAGCTTTGCGAGATGCAAAGCTTTCATTATCAAAGTGCCCAGGACAAGAATCGAACTTGCACGTCCTTTCGAACACATGCCCCTCAAGCATGCGCGTCTACCAATTTCGCCACCTGGGCTTAAAGCTGCAAAATTATAAATTTTAGTTGATTCACAAATAAAAATATCCCTAAAGTTGATGAATTTATATACAGGTCAATAAATAATGTGTTGTTGTTTAATCCATTTTTCTTAGTGTTTTTTTTTCATAAAATATTATTTTTGTTAACAAGTATTAAAATAGATCTTTTCTGTCTGCAAAATGAATAATGCAGGTTGGAAAGCAAATCAAAACAGTTTATTATTTAATATGAAAAGGAAAAGTAATAGTAAAGAGTCTTGTGTTGCTGATGCACTCAATCAAATAAATGAATGGAATAAACATTTGAGTGCCAACTTAAGGAAGGAAAAATATAAGAAGATGGCTCAGTCAGCTTATTATTTTTTTAGGGGAACAAATTTTCTTTTCTGGAAGTATATTGCAAATGATAAACGTCTAAACCTATTTGGCTCCGATAAAACAAAAACCTGGATACAGGCAGATCTACATGCTTATAATTATGGAATATATGATAACAATAATGGTGATTTAGTATATGGTTTAAATGATTTTGACGAATCATGTATTGCTGATTATCAGTTTGATCTATGGCGAATGGCTGCAAGCATGGTATTAATTGCTCATGAGAATGGTTTTGTTGATAAAGAAATAATTGGTTCTTTTATAAAGTCTTTTACCGATTCTTATTTAAATATATTGGAACAATATACTCATAGAGGATTTGAAGTATTACATGAAGTAACTAAGGAAAATGCTTTTGGAAAATTAGATGAGACATTAGAACAGGTTGAACGTAAGGAAGGTAGACAGGAAATGCTAAAGCAGTGGACAGATGGTAAGAATAATGGTTTAACCTTTGATTTATCATATCATAAACTTGGCAGTATACCTGAAGGCAAAATGGAAGAGGTTCGTAAGGCTATGTCTGAATACATAGGTACACTTACAAAGGATGTAAATGAATTTAATAGTGATTATTTTAAAGTTATTGATGTTGCTAAACGGATTTCGTCAGGTACAGGCTCATATGGTACGCCAAGATATTATATATTAATTGAGGGTGAGGCTCAAGGGAAGTACAATCAAAGGATATTAGATGCTAAACTCCAGTATAAACCTTGTGCATATCGTTTATTGGATGAAAATTTTCAGCAAAAATATGATGGTCGTTTTATAAATGAAGGACAGCGACACAAAGAAGCATATGAATCATTAAACTCTTCTATTGATAGGCATTTGGGTTGGATTAAATTATCCGAGGGTATATTTTCAGTACGTGAGCGCTCTCCTTTTAAATCATATTTTCAGGCAACTTTGTTAAATACGGAAACCCGGTTTAATAAACTGGCAAAACAATGGGGGGCTATTTTGGCAACTGCTCATATTAAGGCAAGTAGTGATTTTGATGTAATTAAGATTATAGAACAAGTTGCTATCAATAAAAATCAACTCTCAGAACTGGTTTCCTCTGTTGCTTTTGAATATGTAGATTACAATAATATTGTTTTCCAAAACTTTATTAATAAACTTTTCTTAAATGAAACCTCGTAAGTCAAATTTCAGGTATCCTAAACTTGAAACTTGCATCTTGGACCTTTACTCTTGTACTATTGTACTTTCCAGTCTTGCCAAATATCCCTGATCGCAATACTTACCAATGTTATAGGTACCTGATGATGTCCAAGTTCTTGTGCTTTTAGCCCCACATTTGTTTTTATTGAATTTGATAGTGTAAGCAAATTTATCCTGCCCCTTGATTCTTTTAAAGTTTTCAAAAAATAATAAGTGAAAAGTCCGTGTTTTTTTACGGCGTATGCATTTGACGTATGCATTTCAGATATTGCCATAAAAACAATTGTGTTACCCGATATAACCTCTTTTCTTGGGTTAACATTTTTAATAGAGGGGCCAAGGAGGCCAATTTTTCTTCCACCATTATTAAAGGATGCGTCAATAACTACCAGGCTTTTTGTCGACCTGCTTTCCCATATCTTTTTGTAAAGAAATTCCATCGGAATTGCGTTACTAATTTGTGAAGGAGGAATGTCAACTGGCATTAGATGAGGTGCTTTTGTTGTGGTATCCGCTAATCCATGTCCTGCATAGTAGAAAATCACTTGTGCTTGGTCCTTTTCTTTAATTTTACTTACAAGTTTTGAGAGTGTTATAATACTTTCGCGCATTTCCTTTTTACTTGCATCAAGTAAAAGGGTAATGTTTTTTGTCGGCACTCCAAGAAACTTTATTGCATATTCTTTGAAAATGAGAGCATCATTTCTTGCAAATGGTACATTAAAATTATGACTTAAACCGGTTGACTCATTGGCATAACCTTCATTACCAATTATTAAGGCATATTTCCTTTTATCAGGCCTGCTAACAGCCGGAATATATTTATCAATGTCAGAAACAAGTGTTTGCCTGTTAATTTTTTCATTATAATGAAAATCACATGTAGCGATTTTTAATTTAAATTGGGGAATAGGGTTGTTATGGTCTGCACCAACATTAATTGAAAATTCTACTTTTCCACTTTTAATATATTTTGTTGCTTTTATTGGAATTTTAACCAATCTGCTTTGGTTGATGGGTATGTTTTCAATATTTACTTGTTTAGGAAATTTTATATTACCTGTGATATCAGAACTTTCAACAGTAGCATAAAAATTAACAGCTTTTGCCGGCCCCATGTTTTTTAGTTTAAAAGTTAAAAAACCTTGTTCAAAAGCATCCAAACAATAGTTTTCATCAATATCAATATAAGATAGTGAGTTGTCAACTAACTGTAAATTTGTTAAATAAGTATTTATAAAAACCCTGGGACTTAAAGCAGTAACAATTTTAAAACTGGGAATATTTGGAGTTTCTTCAGTTGGATAAATTTTTTTCCAACTTTTTTTAATTTCTCGTGTTCGTTTTATTAAACCTATATAATCTATTGCCCAAATAACACCTGCCGCACCAAATAAGGCGTAGGAAAGTGTGTTTTGGGTTTTTGCTTTGTTATAGTAATTGTCTTTATCTGTAATTGTTTCAGCATTCAGGTAATTGTCATAATCGTTAGAACTTGAGTTATGTAAATACATTGATGATCCTAAGAAGGAATAGGCCAATGCTCCATATATCCAATACGGTTTTCGGGGTTTTATTTGATAATCACCCCATCCCGGAAAAATCGTTGACAATACAAATGGATTATCCAGGTATAAACCATTTTGTATAGATGCAGACAGTTTAACACTAATTGAGTCTATAATATCAATACCATCTTTTTTTATATTCCAAATGGCAACTTTATCGTTACCTCCACTTATAAATTTATTTACATCGCCGTTCCAGGATTTGGCAAAAATTGTATCATTTTTCGAATTAAATATGCTAATCCATACCCTGATTTTGTCTTTTTGTTTTGAGTTATTTATATTGTATTTAACAATTAAATTACCCTTATTATATTTTACATCAGTAATTTCTAAACTAATCCGGGACTTAAACTGACCTTGTAGTTGTATATAAAAGAAAAACTGTACTAAAAATAAAATAGATATATCTCTAAGTATTCTCATATTTCAAAAAAAAAAATTATTTAGCAGGGGTTTTAAAAACTTCTACTTCCCCATAGAATAAATCATTGATGCCATCTATTGCATATGATGTGATATAATAAGTTGAATTCGGTTCAAGATTATTAATCTCGCAGATAAATGATCCTAATTTATCTGCTGATCCTAAAGAATTAAAACTGGTGTTTTCCCCAAGATAATGGGGATCCGAATCAGTTGATGACCAACAAAACCCATGATCATGAATAGCTTCAATTCCTAAACTGTTAATGGTTCCATATGCAATTATCGAAGTAGAATTCACTGTTGTTGTTGAATCAGTTGTAAGCGTAATCTTTGACTCAAAAGCAATCGTGTTTGAATAGATTACCTTCCCCTCAGATATTAAATAACCTCTTATAAAATACCGTCCAAGGTTTAAGCCATTAATGTCACTAGTAAAACTTATATTGGTGTCTATTTGTCCATAAGATGTAATATTGTCATCTACTGTTGGTGGGTCAATTTGTGACCAACAATGCCCATGGTCATTAAAATTTATGGACCCAATGTTATTTACACTTGAATTAACAATAACCGAAGTGTCATCACTTTCATTTATTTCACTTGTAAGATCAATATCTTCTGATGATATAGTGAAAGAAAGAATATTACCATAAACATAATTTGTTCCATCATAAATATAGCTACGTAAATAATGCTTAAACCCAGGTACTATTTTAGTAAGATGGCTGGTAAAAGTATCTCGTTCACTAATTGCTCCTAATTCTGATTTGAAATGATCAACAGTTGGTTCCGCTGTGGTTGACCAACAATGCCCATGTTGTATAATCTTAGAATCACCAATATCCAGTACGGTACCATAGGCAACCACCGCTGAAGAATTAATTTCTACATTATCTGTTTTTGTATCCATTGTTCTGACTATTTCAAGCTTTTCGCAGGATAAAAAAATAGTG
>JBDLJL010000193.1:0-9536 GCA_039714415.1 Bacteroidota bacterium | reverse complement strand
TTAATTATTTGTGTAACATCTCCTTTTAAAACTGTTTTGGGATTTAAAGGACGACAAGGATCACCCATGGCATATTCTTCAATACCCGCAATATCTTCTTCCTTGATACCAATGCCTTTCAAGTCGGTTGGCATTCCAAGTTCTTTCAACCACGCTTCAATTGCCAAAATAACCGCCATTGCATCGTTTTCGGTATTTAATAAACTACCTAATGCAGCCATTTTTTCTCTAACCTTCTCATCTTTAATGTTATATTTCATTACCTCAACAAGTACAGCGGCATTAGCCAATCCGTGATGAGTATCGTAAAAAACACTAAGTGCGTGTGCTATAGAATGATTAATTCCCAATCCTTTTTGGAAAGCCGTGGCACCCATAGCTGAAGCCATAAGCATTTCACCACGGGCGGCAATATCATTGCCATTTTCAAATGCAATAGGTAAATATTTGAATGCACGGTAAATACCTTCTTTTGCCAAACCATCAGCAAATGGATGAAAGTTGTCCATAATATATGCTTCAAGGTTATGAACAAAAGCATCAACACCTGTAGCCGCTGTTAGTCCTGCCGGAAGCGATAAAGTAATTTCCGGATCAAGTACAGCAATATCGGGCATCATTTCCGGTGAAAAGATGATCGTTTTTTTATTGGTAGATTTAACAGTTATTACACTGCTTCGTCCAACCTCGCTACCTGTTCCGGCTGTTGTTGGAATTGCATAAAACGGGGGCATTTTATTTATAATATATTTATCTCCGCCTTTTGTATCATCCAACTTCTCAAGTGGTTCATCATGAACAGCAGTAACTTTTATGGTTTTACCCACATCAATTGGCGAACCACCTCCAAGTGCTACTACAAATTCGCAGTTATTTTCTTTGTATATTTTAGTTCCGTCTATAACATTTTGTTCTGTCGGGTTTGATACCACATCGCTATAACTGAATATTTCGATGCCTGCATCTTTAAAATAATTACGTAATTTATCAGCTAATCCTACTTTTTCAATACCTTGATCGGTAACAAGTAATCCTTTAGTGTAACTTGCTTCTTTAATGATTTTAGGTAAATCGGCAATTGCTCCCGGACCGTATTCCATTCTGGTTGGGAAACTGTATGAATGTCTTAATAGTGGCATATATTTATATTTTTTTAATTAATATCTGTAAATTATAAGCGAAAATAAAACTATTTAACTTTAGATTAGTTACGAGTTGCAAGTTGCAAGTTTCGGGTTTGGGCTATGTACTATTTGCATCTTGTACCCTGCAACAAAACGTTTAATCTGCTTACCTAATGTTTCACTTTAAGGTGATAAGACTTTGGCCTGGTTAAATGCTCAAAACCAACTTTTGATAAAGAGCATCCTCTGCCTGAGTCTTTTACACCTACCCATGCTAATTGAGGGTCAAGATAATCACAGCGGTTCATAAACCATGTTCCTGTGTTTACATTATCCCCAACTTTTATTGCTTCGTTTTCATCTTCAGTCCATATTGATGCCGATAGACCATAAGGACTGTCGTTCATTAATTTGAGTGCTTCGGAATCATTACTCACTTTCATAATGCCTACTACCGGACCAAAACTTTCTTCGTACATCACATCCATGCTATGGTCAACATTAACAAGAACCTGAGGTGCAAGGTAATTAGAATCTTCTTTTGCATTTGGGAAAAGCGACTCGTCAATCAAAGCCTTTGCGCCTTTGCTAATAGCTTGCGCAATATGCTGGCGTACTAAATCGGCACCGTTTCTTTTTGCTACCGGACCTAATGTTGTTGCTGCATCAAGCGGGTTTCCAAGTATATATTTCTTTGTCAGATCAACAAAACCCTCAACAAATTGGTCATAAACAGACTCATGTACATAAATTCGTTCAATTCCACAGCATGATTGCCCTGAATTAAAGAATGCACCATCTACAAGATTTTCTACAGCAAAATTTATATCAGCATCAGCCCTTACGTAAGCAGGATCTTTTCCACCAAGTTCTAAACCTACACCGATAAATCTTTGTGCAGCAACTTTCTGGATTTCATAACCACCTTTAACTGAACCTGTAAATGCAACAAAACCAATTCGTTGATCTTTAATTACATTTGCAGTATCTGAATGCGATAAGTGTAGATATTGGAAAAGACCTTCCGGAAGACCAGCTTTTTTAAAAGCATCTGCAAATCGTTCGGCAACGAGAGGGGTTTGAGCTGAATGCCGCAAAATTACAGCGTTTCCTGCTAAAAGTGCCGGAACAATACTATTTACTGCAATTAAAAATGGATAATTCCATGCCGGAACAACAAATACAATACCTAAAGGTTCACGTTTAATATACCTGTTAAAACCTTCTTTCTTTTCAACAAGAACATCTGTTAATGAAGATTCTGCTAAATCAATCATTCCACGGGCACGTTCAATTGTTCCATTTACTTCAAAAGGTGTGTAAGAAATGGGACGACCCATTTGCCGGGTTAATTCTTCACTGATTTTTTCTTTGTTACTTTCAAATGCTGCAAGGAACTTATTAAGATATTCTTTTCTTTCAGAAATGGAGCGTTTTTTCCATTCAATTTGAGCCTCGGTTGCTGATGCTAACGCTGAATCAATATCCTTTTGCGTATGCATTTTACTTTCGTAATAGATACTTCCGTCAATTGGTGAAATTACTTTTAGAATTTGCGACATAAGATCATCATTTTATATATTTAAAACTAATTTTATTATGTATTACTCATATACAATACGGATTAAATAGGGTTATCCCCCAAAAAATAAAAAATTTTGTAAAACAAAGCAAATAAAATACCACCTAAAGCATAATACCTACCGGATACCAGCCTTGTTCATCAAAAATAAAAACTTCTTTATATCCTTTTTTTATCAGCAGTTTTTTTGCTTCGGGCAATAGTGCCATCACATCTTTTGAATCATGTGAATCAGCATTCATACATAATTTTATATTTAATTCTTTACAATGGTCTATTATGAAATTAGAAGGATAAAACTCATTTTCAAGACCTTTTAAAACACCACGAGTATTTACTTCAACAATAGAATTACTTTTTGAAATAAGTTCAAGAGTCTCAAATACTATGTCTTTATACCATTTTTCATTTTCATTGAAGAAATAATTTCCTTTGTTGTATTTTTTTATCATGTCCATATGAGCTATAACATCCGGTTTTTCATTAAGAACCATGTCATTAACTTGTTCATAATAATACTTTACCAATTTTTTAATGTCATTCCCGAATAACTCTTTTAAACCTCTTTCATATACTGATTTCCCTCCACTGTGATCCCATGCTTTGCCATCTTCAAAATAACCTAAAAAATGAACAGCACCAATTGTGTAATCCAAATTTAGCAATTTAAACCGGCTTAAACCTACAAGGTCTTTTATATAATCAATTTCCATACCCATGAAAAGTTTAATTTGGCCGGCATATTTTTTTTTCAGTCGATAAATTTCTCTTTTATAGGCTAGAAGGTTTTCATATTTCATATTCCAACTAGTACCGAAGGGAACAGGCGAGTGACAAGAAAAACCATAAGCATACATATTATGATTAATTGCAGATAGTGCATACAATTCAGGTTCGCCTTTTCCATCACTAAAATTTGTATGGCTGTGATAATTTGTCCATTTAAATTCGTTGTTTGTAATCATAAATATTGCTTAGAATTTATAATTCGATAAATATATCAATCTTTATTTTATTTTAGTAAAAAATGGTTTTTAAAACCTTAGATAATTGAAGAAATTACCAAATGTAAAAAAAATAGAATTTTTTTACAATATCTCTTGACTTTGATTTATTAATGTTGTATATTTGTTTCATTCCTTCCTTACATCAGGTTGTTGAATACTCAATAATGGCTTTGATGTAATTTTTTCATTTTAAGGTTTAGGTTAATGACTGGGCGGATTGGTTACCCGCCCTTTTTTTATTCGTGAGACTCACTTTATATGAGCCGCAGGCGAAATAGAAAGTGTAAGTCGAACAATCCCGATAGCACAGCGTATCGGGATGGCTTCAAAGACCAACACCGCTTAATCAGGATTATCCGTTTCAAGTTATTCAAAAATAAATGCTGCTAATTCAGGTAAAAATTTTAAGAAGCTATATGTTCACTGGCAAATTGTGTTTTTACTTGTAGAGACACACGGCTGTGCGTCTCTATAAGTAAAAACATGGTCAATGATTAATCCGATTTTTTTCTAACAAAAACTGCCAGAAAATGAGTAAGATAAGGTAGTAAATAAATTACTCCCTAAGGAATTAGTTGCATAACTAAATAATTAGTTGTATGTTTGTGCCATGAACGAATTAACAAAAGCCGAAGAACAAATTATGCAGATCCTTTGGAAAATTGAAAAGGGGTTTGTGAAAGACGTTATTGAGTATTTTAATAAGCCAAAACCGGCTTATAATACAGTTTCAACAATTATCAGGATCCTGGAAAAAAAAGGTTTTATTGGCCATAAAGCCTACGGAAAAACGCATGAGTATTTTCCTTTGATCACTAAAAAAGATTATACAAAATCTTTTTTTAGGGGTTTTTTGGATAAATACTTTAGTAATTCTTTCCAGCAATTGGTTTCTTTCTTCTCAAATGAAAATGAAATGAGTATCGAGGAAATGGAGAAAATTATGGAAATGATGGAAAATGAAATTAAACTGAAAAAGGATAATTTGTAGAAAAATTGTAACTTGTAATTGGGTTACTGGTGGTCATTGGTCATTCGCTTCACTGTCATTGGTCATTAAGTTGTCATTAGTACATTAATTTTAATTTCGTTGTATTTACTTCGGCGAAGCTCAGCATAAATTTTGGCAGAAAATTAAAAAACATGTTAATCATGTAAATCCTGTCAAAACTTTTCCAGCTTGTCCGGGTTAGATATTATTTGATAGTATTACAATAAAATGACGCGAAGCAAATGACGCACGAAGCGCAAATGACACCTGAAAGGTAAATGACAGCAGAGCGAAATGACGCAACAATTAAATAAACAGTAAAAATAATTATGTAAAATGATTGAACTTAACGAATTTTTAATAAAGTCAAGCATTGTTTTGCTTGTTTTCTATGTGGGTTATTGGTTTCTGCTTAGAAAAGGGACCCATTTTAGGCTTAATCGGTTTTATTTGTTAATTGGTTTGGTGTTTAGTGTGGCTATTCCTTTTTTTAGTTTTCAATTACCGGCTAATAACACTTCCGAAATATTTGTGACATTAGATAGCATTGATATATCAGCAAATGGACAATTAATTGAACCAATTGAAAAATATGGTTTTATTGATTTTATACAATTATTTTATTTCTCAGTTGTGTTTGTTTTGTTTTTCAGAATTTTAATTCAGTTTTACCTGCTTTTGAAAATTTTCGTTTATTCAAAAATAGAAATACTTGGTAATACTAAAATTGTGCTTACCGAGAAAAAGAATGCTGTTTTTTCGTTTTTTAACTTGGTTTTTGTAAATAAGGAGAGTTGGAATTCTTCTGATTTTCAGGCAATGTTAAAGCATGAACGCATTCATATGGTTCAAAAGCATTCTGTTGATATTTTATTGGCAGAAATATTATCAACTGTTCTTTGGTTTAATCCGTTCACATGGTTGTACAGGAAAAGTATAAAAGAAAACCATGAATTTTTGGCAGATGAGGGTGTGATACATAATGGTTATTCGGCTAACCATTATCAAAAAGTACTTTTTGAACAGAGTACAGGGCTACATTTAAGTTTGGCAAATAACTTTAATCAATCGTTAACATTTAAAAGATTAAACATGATGAAAAAATTAAAATCAAGTAAATTGGCAAAATATAAAGTATTAATTGCTGTTCCGGTTGTTGTAGCAATGGTAATATTTGTAGCCTGTTCAAAGGAGTTGGTAAATGTTGAACCAGCTAAGGATAAAAAGGTAGATACTGAGCAAATAAAAAAAATGATGACCATAAGCGAAAAAGATACAGTATTTTTTGTTGTTGAAAAGATGCCACAGTTTCCGGGTAAAGAATTGGGATTAAGAAAATATCTTGCACAAAATGTGAATTATCCTGATGACGCCCGTATAAATGGTATAGAAGGTAAAGTATATGTCCGTTTTGCGGTTACCAAAACCGGGGTTGTTGATCATGTTACTATTGCAAGAGGTGTTGATAGCCTTCTTGATAATGAGGCAATCCGTGTAGTAAGCACATTGCCAAAATGGCAACCTGGCGAACAGCGTGGAACAAAAGTAAATGTTTGGTACACGGTACCTATTAATTTTTCTCTTCAGGGAAGTAATAAATCTGATGAATATATTAACTCAGATAAAAATACAGTTGATGAAATTGTTGTAGTTACTTCACCGCCTGATAAAGGTGGCACAAATGAACAAGTAGTAATCATTGACATAAAAAGGGATTCTGCCGGAATAAGTAAACCAGAGTATAAGGAATTAGCTGAAAATGGAAATAAAGTTATAAGTGTAAGTGAGGTTCCTTCTAATGAACAAGATTTCAATATTGTAGAAAAAATGCCGGAATATCCTGGTGGCCAAGATGGATTACGAAAATTTCTTGCATTAAACCTGAAGTATCCAGAAAAAGCTAGAGAAGGAAGTATCGAAGGTAGAGTATATGTAAAGTTTTTGGTAACAAAAGAGGGTGCTGTTGATAAGGTATCCATTGCCAGGGGAAATGATGCTGATTTAAATGAAGAAGCTATGCGTGTTGTAAAGCTTACTTCCGGTCAATGGACACCTGGTGAACAAAAAGGTGAAAAGGTAAACGTTTGGTTTACTGTGCCCATTCAATTTAGCTTAAATTAGAAAAATATTAGAAATAAGCTGCTAATGTGTTAATGATTTTGAAAAGAGGAAAATATAGTTTCATTATTAGTGCATTAGCGGCCTCTGTATAAGAAACCTTGGAAACAATTAATTTTGTATGATGAACAAGACACTAATCCTTTTCCTTCTAATTTCAATAATTAATTCTTTTCTATTTGCGCAAAATAGTAATAGTAATGTAATTGACTCTTTAATTGCAGAAGGTAATTATACTTTGGCACTTGAAAAAGCAAATTCTCTTGTTGAAAAAGACAGCCTGAATGCTAATTCATGGATGCTGCTTGGAAAAACAAACAGGCTAAATCAGCGCTATAATGATGCTATCCTGGCTTATAATACAGCTAATGCTTTAAGCCCGGGTAACAAATCCTGGATTTTGGTATTGGCTAAAACATATAAATTATCAGGAAACCAGGTAAAAGCAGCAAAGACTTATGAGGCTCTTCTTAAGCTTGATTCGTTAAATACGGCTGCACAAATAAACCTGTCAAATATTTATTTAAAACAGAGTAAATTCAAAAAAGCATTCGGTATTTTTGAGCAACTACATTTATCAGATACTTTAAACAGCGAATATGTACGGCAAATGGGCTTTTGTAAATATAAAATGGATGAGGTTATGGATGCATTCGAGTTATATAAACAATCCTATGAATTGAACAATAAAAACCTAAAAACAATTATATGGCTGGCTAATATTTATTCAAATAGTCAAAAATATGATACGGCAACAAAAATTTTGGATCTCGCTATTACTGATTTTCCCGATAATGGCAGTTTGTATGCCAGTAGGGGGAATGTTTCTTTTAAGCGTAGTCATCACTATAGAAGTGTCAATGATTATAAAAAAGCTATTGAATTAGAATATCATTCGCCCTGGATACAAAAAAAGCTTGCCCAGAGCTTGTTTGCTATTGAAGAATACAAAGAATCCAAAGTGATATTTGAATTGCTAATTGTCAGGGATACTGCTGATTTTCAGGTATGTAATTACCTGGGTAATATCTATAACAAATTTGAGGATTACGATAAAGCCTTAATGTTTTTTGAATATTCCACTTTTCTTTTAACACCCGAACCAATGGTAATGGCTTCGATATATAGTGGCATGTCAAAAAGTTATGCGGGTAAAGGTCAATACTATAAACAAATTGACTATATTAAGAAACGTTCTAAACAACTGGCATTAAAACATCCGGGATATCCCAGATATTCACAATTTTTGGAAATTGCTAAAATTTATGAAGAAAGCATAAAAGACAAAAAAATGTCTTTAAAATACTATCAAAAATATTGGGATGTAATAAAAGACTGGAATTTTAATTTGGAGCATAAAGAGCAGGTGCTTGCAAAAATCAATCATTTAAAAGAAGACCTGCATTTTCAGAATTAAGGTTAATCTAAGTTCTCAGCATACAAAGTGTAGTCTGAGAACTGTGTACTGATACTTATTTTACATCAACCAAATCAACATAAAAAACAAGTGTGGAATATGCAGGAATGCTTTGTTTTACTTGTGCACCATAGGCTAAATCTGAAGGGATTATCAATTTAGCTTTGCCACCTTCTTTCATTAAAGCAATAGCTTCGTCCCAGCCGGCAATAACAGCACCTGTACCAAGTGTAAATTCTATTGGGAAATCGCCATCTGGTTTCCAAGATGTATCAAAAATGTAACCATTTAACAGTTGGCCTTCGTAATTTACAATTACTACATCCCCTGCTTTTGCTTGAACACCTGTTCCTGTCTCAGTTTCAATATAATATAAACCACTTGCTGTTGGAGCTATGGTTATACCTTCCGCCTCTAAATATGCTTCCCTGGCATCAATTTCATCCTGCTTGAGGCCTTCAATGTATTCATTATCTTTCTCACAAGCTATAAAACCAATGCTCAAAACTAAGAACGCAAATACTGAGATTTTTACTAAATTATTCTTCATCTTCATTTTCCTTTTTTATTATATTTAATTTATCTTTACTAATTCAACATCAAATATTAACGTACTATAAGGTGGAATTATTTTACCATATCCCTTTTCACCATAAGCAAGGTGCGAAGGTATAATAAACTCTGCTTTTCCACCTTCTTTCATGTGAGAGAATCCTTCTTCCCAACCGGCAATTACTTCTGCTTTTCCCAAATGAAATACAAACGTTTCATTTCTATCAATAGAAGAATCAAAAATTCTTCCATCAATAAGCTTCCCTGTATAATGAACTTGTAATATATCGCCAGGTTCTGTTTGTTTGCCATTGCCTGGTTTTGATTCAATGTAATAAAGTCCTGAAATCGAAGGTGCTTCCTTAATGTTGTTTTTCTTTATATATTGAAGGGTTGCTTCATCCTCTTCTTTTTTTCTTCTTTCTTTTTGTAACTTTTCTTCTTTTATTACATCATTTTTATCAAGAATTTTAATTAATTCTATATCGAAAATAAATTCTTCACCTTTAATTACCCATTGAGGAATTGCTGTTTTTTTAGTTTTGATAAAGAATGAATCTGCTGATATTTTAAATAAGGCTCTTTCACCTATTTTAAGAAGGCTAACAGCTTCTTCAAAACAAGCCTTATGACTTGGCTTGTTAACCCTCATTTTAATGGTACTGCTAATATCGTTTGAATTAAACAGAATAGAATCCTTATTGTTTGAATAGCTTAGTTTTATTTCAACATAATCACCTGTTTT
>JBDLJL010000192.1:0-9666 GCA_039714415.1 Bacteroidota bacterium | reverse complement strand
TAAGGGAATAATAAGTATATAAATGTACATTTTCTAAAAATAATCTGAATTGGAATTGTTTCTAATAAATGAAAGGATTTTTTATTAATGAATTGAAAATGGACAAAAGAACAAGTTTGAATGTAAAGGTTATTTCTTAACGAGCACTTAGTATTCTGCCAGGGCGATTGCGTTTAAAATGACGTTCAAAAGTCCTATGGGACGTTTTGAAGTCTTTACCTGACTTTTGAATGTCCGATAGGACTTCAAAACGTCTTAATATAAATCATAAAACCGATTGCTCTGCGATAACGCAAAAACACCTAACTTAAGATAAATTATTATTTTTTAAGCAAACCTTTTTAAATATTTTATTAAGTTTCTTTGATTTAAATATCTTTTACCCTAAATTTGTTTGCAATTTACCGGGAAAACACATTGTCAGTTACCTGTATTTACACAAACCCAAATCGACTATAAATATCAGTAAAATAAATAAACAGATGAAAAATATTTTATTCTTTACAGCTGTCCTATTACTTGCATCCTGTGGCACAGCTACAGATGAAAAAAAACAGACCGATAAATTCAAAACACAAGGCTTAACTAATTATGTTGATCCCTACATTGGAAGCGATTATCACGGACATGTTTTTGTCGGGGCTAATGTACCTTTTGGGGCTGTCCAATTGGGTCCCAGTAATTTCCATAAAGGTTGGGACTGGTGCTCGGCATATCATTATTCAGATAGTATCGTAATTGGATTTTCACACACTCATTTAAGTGGTACGGGATGCGCAGATTTAGGGGACATCCTGATTATGCCAACAACAGGTGAGCTTAAAGTTACACCAGGTTCACAGGAAAATCATCAACTTGGTTATGCTTCGCTCTATAAGCACAATACTGAAATTTCTGAGGCCGGTTATTACTCTTTAATGCTTAGCAGGTATAATATCAAGGCAGAGCTAACAGCTACCGAACGTATAGGGGTTCACAAATATACTTTTCCGGAATCAGATCAATCAAGAATTATTATCGACCTGAAAGAAGGGAACTCAGATATAGCAAAAAAAACATATTTGAAAAAAATCGACAAGCAAACAGTTGTTGGTTACCGAATTTCTAATGGCTGGTCTGTAGATCAAAGGATATATTTTGCCCTACAAATATCAAAGCCGTTCAATGAGTTTGTTATTTACAACGATACTATAAAACAAAGCGAAAAAGAGTCAACGGGAGAATCCCTAAAGGGAGTTTTAAATTTCAAAACCAATAAAGATGAAGCAGTAATGCTCAAAGTAGGCATTTCACCGGTTAGTGTAGAAAATGCATTACTAAATATTGACAAGGAAGCAACCGGTTGGGATTTCGAAAAAATTCATAATCAGGCAAAAACGCTTTGGGATACCGAGTTAAATAAAATTAAGATAAAAGCAAACAAAGAAACATCAAGAACGTTTTACACAGCCTTGTATCACACCATGATAGCCCCTACATTATATAATGATATTAATGGTGATTATTTAGGTGCTGATAAAAAGAATTACAATAGCAAAGACTTCAAAAACTACACAACACTCTCGTTATGGGATACTTATCGGGCAGCAAATCCGCTTTTTACTTTAATCCAACAAGAACGGGTGCCCGATTTTATAAATACAATGCTTGCTTTGTACCAACAAGAAAACAAATTGCCCGAATGGCACCTGATGGGACATGACAACAGGGTTATGTTAGGCTATAATGCCGTACCAATAATTGCTGATGCTTATTTTAAAGGTTTCAAAGGATTTGATGTTGAGTTGGCATACGAAGCTGTTGTAAAAACTGCAATGCTTGATGACAGGGGTGTCAAATATGTAAAAGAACTAGGGTTTATCCCTTTTGACAAAGAGTATGAATCAGTAGCCAAAGCCATGGAATATTCTATATACGATTGGGCAATTGCACAAATGGCAAAAGATTTAGGTAAAACTGATGATTACGATTACTTCACTAAAAGGTCAAATTATTACAAAAACTATTTTGATTCAAATGACCGGTTTTTCAAAGGAAAAAATGCTGATGGCAGTTGGCGCAAGAATTTTGACCCGGTTGCATCAAGCCACCGAACAGATGAATTTTGTGAAGGTAACGGATGGCAATATTTATGGTTAGTTCCGCACGACGTAGATGGTTTAATTGATCTTTTGGGAGGAAAACAAGGTTTTACGAATAAATTGGACAGTTTGTTTATCATTGAAGAGCAACTGGGCGAAGGGGCATCCGCTGATATTTCCGGTTTAATAGGAATGTATGCACATGGAAATGAGCCGGGTCATCATATTACCTATTTGTATCCTTATGCAGGTCAGCAATGGAAAACTGCTGAAAAAGTCCGTAAAATAATGAAGGAAATGTATACCGTTAAACCTGATGGTTTGTGCGGCAATGAGGATTGCGGGCAAATGTCCGCCTGGTATGTTTGGTCTGCGCTTGGTTTTTATCCTGTTAATCCAACCAATGGGGCTTATGTTTTTGGCAGCCCGATAATTGACGAAGCAGAAATTACGAATATGAATGGTAATACATTCAAAATCATTGCACATAATAATAATGATAAAAATATCTATATCCAGTCTGTTAAGTTAAATGGTAAAGATTACAGTAAATCTTTTATTACGCATAAAGACATTCAAAAGGGTGGTACTTTAGAATTTTTTATGGATGAAAAACCAAACAAAGAGTTTGGCAGGGATAAAGATGATGCACCAAAATCCATAATTTATTAAATATATTCCTTTGTGTCTTAGCACCTTAGTGGTGAAAATTACAACTATATGAAAAAAACAATTATACTTTTCTTTCAATTTGTAATTTATATTGTTTACATAAATGCACAGACAATTTCAAATACTACAGAAACTGATTATACCGAATTTGTCAACCCACTTATTGGAACAGATTCTGAATTCGCCTTATCAAATGGAAATACCTATCCAGCAATTGCTTTGCCCTGGGGAATGAATTTTTGGACAGCCCAAACGGGAAAAATGGATGATGGATGGTGCTACAGCTATGATGCAAAAAAGATATTGGGTTTTAAACAAACGCATCAGCCAAGTCCGTGGATAAATGATTATGCTGCATTTTCAATAATGCCTGTTACCGGGAAATTGGTTTTCGACCAGGAAGCAAGGGCTTCGTGGTTTTCGCATAAGGCTGAAATTGTAAAACCACATTACTACAGTGTTTACTTAGCAGATTATGATGTTGTTACAGAATTTACGCCAACAGACCGTGCTGTTTATTTCAGATTTACTTTTCCCGATAACGATAGTTCTTATATCCTGATTGATGGTTTCAATAATGGTTCCAGGGTACAAATAATCCCTGAAGAAAGGAAAATAATTGGCTATTGTAGAAATAACCACGGGGGAGTACCAACAAATTTCCATAATTATTTTGTAGCCGTTTTTGATAAAGATTTTGAAATTACACATACCTGGAAAGACAGTGTTTTATCTAAAAATAATATAACTGAAGAAGGTGGACATGTAGGTGCTATTGTGGGTTTTAAAACAAAAAAAGGAGAAAAGGTTCATGTAAAAATGGCCTCCTCTTTCATTAGCCCTGAACAAGCAGAATTAAACTTAAAACGGGAAATTGGTGATAAAGGTTTTGAAACCATAAAAAGTGAAGCCAAAGCTATTTGGAACAAAGAACTTTCAAAAATAAAAACAGAGGGTGGCAGTATTGACCAAACAAAAACATTTTATTCAAGTCTTTACAGAACATTGCTATTCCCAAGGAAATTCTATGAAATTGATAAAAATGGTGAAATAGTCCACTATAGCCCTTATAATGGCAGAGTCTTGCCGGGATATATGTATACAGACAATGGTTTTTGGGATACTTTCAGGGCCGTTTTCCCATTTTTCACACTAATGTACCCTGAATTGAACAGTCAAATCATGCAGGGACTTGTAAATACCTACAAAGAAAGTGGCTGGCTTCCTGAATGGGCAAGCCCCGGGCATAGGGGATGTATGATAGGTTCCAATTCCACTTCGATAATTGCTGATTCCTATTTAAAAGGGATTCGCGGCTATGATATTGAGTTATTGTACGAAGCCATTATAAAAAACACGAAAGGTTTCCATCCTGAGATTAACTCAGTTGGGCGCTTTGGGGCAGAATATTACAATGATTTGGGATATATTCCTTATGATGTTAAAGTAAATGAAAACACGGCACGCACCCTGGAATATGCTTATGCCGATTTCTGCACTTGGAAGCTCGCTAAAGAATTGGAGAAACCAAAAAAAGAAATTGAGCTGTTTGCCAATCGTTCCCAAAACTACCGAAATGTTTACGATGCCAAAACAGGTTGGATGCGCGGCAAAAATAAAGACGGTAATTTCCAATCGCCTTTTAACCCGCTAAAATGGGGCGATGCATTTACCGAAGGTAACAGCCTGCATTACACATGGTCAGTTTTTCATGATATAGAAGGATTAGTTACTTTAATGGGTGGTGATAAAAAATTTGTTGAAAAGCTGGATACAATTTTTAGTATGCCCCCTGACTTTGATTGTTCATACTATGGTTTTCCGATTCATGAAATACGTGAAATGCAGATTATGAACATGGGAAACTACGCACATGGTAACCAACCTGTTCAGCATATGATTTATTTATACAATTATGCAGCTGCACCATGGAAAACTCAAAAATGGGTACGCCGGGTAATGGATAAACTCTACACCCCTGCCCCTGACGGTTATTGTGGTGACGAAGATAACGGGCAAACTTCAGCCTGGTATGTTTTTAGTGCAATGGGTTTCTATCCTGTTTGCCCGGGAACCAACCAGTATGTTATTGGTTCGCCTTTATTTGATAAAGTAACATTGACCCCTGAAAACGGAATACCTTTTGAAATAAGAGCAAACAATAACGGGAAGAAAAAGATTTATATTACTAAGGCTCAATTACATGGAAAAGAATTAAACAGGAATTATATTACACATTCAGAAATATTAAAGGGTGGCCTCTTGGAATTTGACATGTCAAATAAGCCAAATTACAAAAGGGGTACTGATAAAAAGGCTGTACCTTATTCAATGTCACAAATTGGGAAGTAACTAAAAATAATTTCAGAAATGAAAACGGAGTTTTTAAAATTCAAAACTCCTGACTTATAATCTGATTTCAGAATATTACAGGCTTGTATTCGTAAATTGATATTGTCGCATAAAGTCATTAGTAATTGGTCATTTATTTGCATGCAATCATCTAATGACTAATTACCAAAAGTTGGCTTAATGAAAATAAGAAAAATATGACAATGCAGATTCCGATAAGTCAGGATGTCTGAAATTAAGGCAGGAAGTTGGTGATACAGACGAAAAATTTCCCATAATGCAGGACATTTTAAAAAATAATTGGGACAATTAGTGCTTGTTCAGTAATAACGAGCACCTAGATTATATTACCTGCAAAATTCATAAAGCAGGATAAATTTAAACGTGTAAATACTTAAAAAAAACTAAAATGGATAAAATTCAAATACCTTGGGAAGAAAGACCAGCCGGATCAAATGAAATCATGTGGCGTTATTCCAAAAACCCAATTATCGGACGTTATCATATTCCTACATCAAACAGTATTTTTAATAGTGCTGTTGTTCCATTTAAAGATGGATTTGCCGGAGTTTTTCGTTGCGATAATAAAGCTGTACAAATGAATATTTTTGCCGGCTTTAGCAAAAATGGAACGGACTGGGAAATCAAACACGAACCTATCCAAATGAAGGCCGGGAATACAGAAATGATTGAATCAGATTATAAATACGATCCCCGGGTTACTTATATCGAAGATCGATACTGGGTTACCTGGTGCAATGGTTATCATGGGCCAACCATAGGAATTGCTTACACTTTTGATTTCAAAGAGTTTTTCCAGTGCGAAAATGCTTTCCTGCCATTCAACCGAAACGGTGTACTTTTCCCTGAAAAAATAAATGGAAAATATTGTATGTTAAGTCGTCCGAGCGATAATGGTCATACCCCTTTTGGGGATATTTACCTGAGTTACAGTCCTGACATGAAATATTGGGGTGAACATCGTTGTGTTATGAAAGTGTCTGATTTTAAGGATAGTGCCTGGCAATGCACAAAAATTGGAGCAGGTTCTGTGCCCATTAGAACTGATGATGGCTGGCTATTGTTTTACCATGGGGTAATTAATACCTGCAATGGCTTCAGGTATTCAATGGGTGCGGCATTACTGGATTTAGAACAGCCGGATAAAGTTCTTTATCGTTCTAAAGATTATTTACTGGCTCCTGCTGAACTATATGAAACAACAGGCGATGTACCTAATGTAGTATTTCCATGTGCAGCCTTAAACGACGATGAAAAAGTAGCTGTTTATTATGGTGCTGCTGATACAGTTGTTGGAATTGCATTTGGTTACATCAGCGAAATTGTTGATTTTTTGAAAAATAATTCAATTTAAAACGTACTACTAGAATTCAATAGTTCGGTGAATTTCTATAAGCACCTATATATCAAATTATTAAAAAATCAAAGTAACGTAGATTAATAGGTTAATAATCAAATCTTTGCGACTTTGCGCGAAACGAAAATTTAACGAAGTGTTGAGAATTATTATTGAGTAAATAAGCTAAAAAAGAAAAAATGGAAGAAAAAAAACAAATTGCCATTGGTGCCGATATCGGCGGAAGCCATATTAGCTGTGCGGCTATCGATTTAAGCACACACACAATTATTAATGGAAGCTATTCGATTGTAGACGTTGATAATCATGCAAATGCAAAGGAAATCATTAGTAAATGGAGCAATGCCAT
Organism: Bacteroidota bacterium; assembly: GCA_039714415.1. Lineage (GTDB taxonomy): Bacteria > Bacteroidota > Bacteroidia > Bacteroidales > NBLH01 > NBLH01. Next base: position 2,834 of record JBDLJL010000192.1, on the reverse strand, counting down.
TAAAGAAAGCCTTGATAAAATTCAGGCCAATGAGCCGGTAGGAATTGGCTTTGCCATGCCCGGCCCATTTGATTATATAAAAGGCATAGGCCTGTTTGAGGGAGAAAATGAGAAATTTGAGAATTTAAACGGTGTAAACGTTATTGAAAAATTACAGGAAAGTTTAAACTTTAATAGTGAAGTTTCAATCCGGTTTATGAATGATGCAACAGCTTTTGCAGTGGGTGCAGTATGGGCTGATGATAAACTGGCGGATAAAAGTGTTTTAGCTATTACCCTGGGTACCGGATTTGGTTCAGCTTTTATAAAGAATACTTTGCCTGTTTTACAAGGAGAAACTGTACCTAAATTTGGCTGTCTTTATCATTTGCCTTTTAAAGATGGAATTGCTGACCAAACATTTTCTACGCGCGGATTAACAAAATCATATAAAGAAAAATCCGGGATTGATATTAATGGGGTTAAAGAAATTGCTGATAAAGCCACTAGTGATGAAAATGCAGTATTAGCATTCAAACAATTTGGTAAAGAATTAGCCGAGTTTCTATCACCATGGATAAAAAAAGCATCAATAAACAGTATTGTGATTGGTGGAAATATATCAAAAGCACATACTTTATTTTTAGGCAATTTAAAATCAGAACTAAAAGTCCTGGGAGATCATCCGGATATAAGTATTTCATCTGAAAATGATTTACAAGCAATACTTGGTGCAGCACGTTTATCTGAAGAAAATTATTGGAATAAAATTCAACCGCTATTAAAATATATGTAAACAAATGAAACATCCATGATGGGAATTTTAACACACACAGCTTGTCCCGATATTTCGGGAAGGATGATTATTAAGTGTAGTATGCTTTGAGTGTGTTGCTTGTACAATGTGGATGTTCTTCCGCTTTGGCGGAACAGGCTATCTGGCCATTAAAAATAATTAAATATAAACAGATGAAAAAATTTTTAATCCTGACCTTATTGCCACTATTTTTTTCATGCCAACATGAAGTGAAAAAAGAACAATTTAACGCAGTACAGCATGTCGATCCGCAAATAGGATCCGTACATGGGCGTTGGTTTTTTTATACCCCGGCTGCTTTACCATTTGGTATGGCAAAACTAGCCCCACATACCAATGCCTATGGTAGTATGGGAAGTTGGTTGCCTTGTGGTTATGACAACAGGCATTCATCAATTGAAGGATTTGGACATTTTCATGAGTTTCAGGTAGGTGGACTTGTGGTAATGCCTACTGTTGGGGAAATAAAAACGAAACCCGGCTCACTCGAAAAACCTGATGAAGGCTACCGCTCACGTTTTAACAAAACAGATGAGCATGCAGAACCCGGGTATTACTCTGTACTGTTAAGAGATTACAATATAAAAGCTGAAATAACTGCAACCAAAAGGGTAGGGTTTCATCGTTACACTTTTCCAGAGTCAAAAGAGTCAAGGTTGATTTTTGATATTGGCCACAAACAAGGCGAAAGTAGTGATGTAACTGAAGCTTATGCAGCTTTGGTAAATAATAATGAAATAGAGGGTTATGTAATTACTTACCCCGAGTATGTTAAGTTTTGTGATCCCGGCAAACGTGTTAAAATGTTCTTTTCGGCGAAATTAAGTAAAGCACCCTCTTCTTTTGGAATTTTTGTTGATAGTCTGGCAACCAAAGGAGTTAATAAAACAAAAGGAGTTGGCAATGGACTTTATTTAACTTTTGATACCGAACAAAACGAAGTAATTGAAATGCAGGTAGGACTTTCGTACACCAGCATTGAAAATGCAAAAAAAAACCTGCAAACGGAAGCAAGCAGAATCTCTTTTGACCAGGTTCATGAAAATGCCGGCAAAGAATGGAATAAAATGCTTGGGCGTATCCAGGCAGAAGGAGGAAGGGAACAGGATCTGAAAAAGTTTTACACAGGCTTGTACCATGCACTTTTGGGGCGCGGGCTGGCAAGCGATGTAAACGGACAATATCCAAAAAACAACGGTGAAATAGGGCAAATTAAGTTGGCTGAAAACGGTAAGCCATTATACAATCATTACAATTCTGATGGAATGTGGGGTGGTTTTTGGAACCTTAGCCAACTTTGGGCAATGGTTTACCCCGATTACTTTAGAGAATACCTACAAACAAACCTTGATTTTGCTGAAGAAACCGGATGGATGCATGATGGTTTGGCAACAGGTGTCCATTCCAACGGCGTACAAACGAATTTTTTCGGTTTACTTTTGGCATCGGCATATAATTGTAACATAAAGCTTTTTGATGTTGAACAAGCTTACAAAGCAGCTTATAAAAATGAAACGGGTTATATTGACCGCCCATTTGGTTCTGGCAAATATGATCTTCATTACCTGGTAAACTTGGGATATATCCCATCAAAAGATACAACCATTTCAAACGGATGGGTATTTAATTTTGGCGCTTCCCACACTTTAGAGTTTTGTTTTAGTTCGTATGCTGTGGCACAATTTGCAAAGCAATTGGGTAAAGAAAAGGATTACCAGCAATTGATGGTTCAGGCAAACGCTTGGAAAAACATTTTTGACCCGGAAACAAAGTTTATCCGCCCAAAATATGAAAATGGGATATTTATTGAAAATTTTGATAGTTTGCAGCCGTGGCGTGGATTCCAGGAAGGTAATGCTTACCAATATACATGGTACATACCCCACGATATTGAAGGTTTGATGGAAGCTGTCGGCAAAGACTTGTTTAACCAAAGGTTGGAAAAAACCTTTACTGAAAGCCAAAAAACCATTTTTGGTGGTGGAAAGGAAATTGACAGCTTTTCGGGATTACAAAAATTATACAATCAGGGAAACCA
>JBDLJL010000191.1:0-9673 GCA_039714415.1 Bacteroidota bacterium | reverse complement strand
TTTTCTGAAGCGAATGGCTGATTCCATTCAAAATATGGGGAAAAAAGTTATGGGCTGGGATGAAGTTGCAAGTGCCGGATTGAAAAAGGAAAATACCCGGGTAATGTGGTGGCGACATGATAAACCACAATTGCTTAAAAATGCTGTAGGGAATGGATACGAGACAATTATGTGCCCTCGTCGTCCGCTCTATTTTGATTTTGTTCAGCACGATTCTCATAAAGATGGAAGGCGATGGGGTGGTTTTTGTCCGATTGAGGATGTTTATGCCTTCCCTAACCCGGAAATGACCGGTGGGGAATATTTTACAAGCTCCCTGGTAAAAGGTATTCAAGCAAATGTGTGGACTGAAACCATGCATACGCCGGAACGCTTGGAGTTTATGGTTTTTCCACGTTTGTCGGCTTTGGCCGAAGCGGCATGGACAAATGATATGAATAAGGACTTTGATGGTTTTAAAACCAGGTTAAAGGGGATGATAAGTTTTTATGAAGGGGAAAATATTCGTTTATTCGATCCGTTAAAGCCTGATCGTATCAATGAAATAAAAGGTGTGCCTCAGAAGAAAAAATGAAATCTTTAATATTGTCAAGCCATTGAAGAAATAAATTAATATTTTAGAGGGATAACAATGATAAATCAATTTGTAATTGTTTTATGAAAAATTACTGTTTTTGTGTACTGAGTGCATTTGTAAGAATTTCTTATCTAAGTTGAGTGGTATGAGTGTAGTGAAATAACGCTTTACTTAGATATAACCCCGATATAGAAATAGTTGGTTTTCACCTAATGGGTGTAGTGAAAACCTTACTATTTCATAATCGTGAGCAATTTTCGCTCAATTTGGGTCTTAATGTTTTTAAAACATGTTTTTGAATTGGAATAAATTTATTAAATTTCACTTTTAATAATAGTCGTTTGGAATATAGTAAGTTAAATATTGACAGCCAGACCTTCGGGGGTCTTCTAATGAAAGGGGATACTGCTACGTTTGAAACCTTATTCAGACTGTATTATGATAAACTTATATATATTGCCAGAAATTACTTAATTTACCAGGAAGATGCCGAAGAAGTTATTCAAAGTGTCTTCTTAAAATTATGGGAAAATAGAAAAAAGTTAAAAACAATTTCAAATATTAATAATTATATTTACACGATTACAAAAAATGCCTGTTTGGATGTTATAAAACACCAAAAAGTTAAATTTGACTATATCAATAGCGATCTTCATAAAAAAGCAGGTATACACTACCAATTTATTAACGATGAAGCAGCCTCATTACTTGTTGTTAATGAATTGGAACAAAAAATCAAAGTAAGCCTTGAGTTACTACCCAAAAAATCTAAAGAAGTATTTATTATGAGTAGGGTAGATGGTCTAAAGCACAACGAAATTGCAAAAGAATTGAACATTTCCCCAAAAACTGTAAATAATCATATTTCTAAGGCTATCAAGCACATGAAGCTTCATCTAAGGGATTATCTTTACCTTTTTTTATAAAAAATCAAAGTTCAGGTAGGTATAAAGCTGTTTTAAATCGTTTATTAGTAATTAAGTCATATTATGAAAGATCGGGAATTATTAAGATATATTGAAAATAAAACTTCTAATAGTGAACAAAAGTTGATAGAAGATTGGATTATTGCATCTGATCAGAATTCAAAAAGGTTTAATTTGTTAAAAGCTAAATATATTGCTTCTACATTTGATGATAGTTCAAATAATATTAGTGTTGATAAGAGTTATACTAAATTCCTAAGTAATATTAATTCCAATCGTAGAAATATGTATCAGAGATTAATTCCTGTATTTAAATACGCTGCGGTGTTAGTGCTAATTTTTGGATTAGGATATTTAATAAATAATTTCTTTAATAAAGAGCCCACGCTAACTATACCTAAAGATGCCATTACTTTGAAACTTGATAATGGTGATATTAAAACAATAACATACTCAAATCAGCATAAGATTGAAGATATAGAAGATGGTGTAGTATTGGGGATACAAAAAGGAAATGCAATTTATTATAAAAATGATATTACGAAAAAAAACCTTGCCTACAATACCTTAACAGTACCTTATGGTAAAAGGTTTGAATTAGTGTTATCGGATGGTACACATATATATTTAAATGCAGGTTCCTCATTAAAATATCCTGTAAAGTTTATAAAAGGTGTTAATCGGCAGGTATATTTAAAAGGCGAAGCTTTTTTTGATGTAGCAAAAGACCCTGAATATCCGTTTATAGTGTCCACCCATGCATTAAATACAAGAGTACTTGGGACACGGTTTAACGTAAAATCATATCCTGAAGATAAATATATTAGAACTGTATTACAGGAAGGTTCCGTATGTGTATATAAAAATGATGAAGCGTATAATCCTAAAACAGCAACGTTTTTAAAACCAAGCTATAAAGCTACTTTGCACAAAGATTGTCAAAACATTTCTGTTGAAAAAACTGATATAGAATTGCATACTGCATGGATAAACGGTAAAATTATATTAAAACACGTAGCATTTAAAAATATTGTGAAAAAATTAGAGCGTCACTACAACGTAACAATAATTAACAATAACAAAGCATTAAATTACGAATTTTTTACTGCCACCTTTGATGTTGAGACTATTGAACAAGTATTGGAAACTTTTAATAAAAGTTACCCTATAAATTATACAATTAAAGGAAATAAAATAATTATTAACTAAAACAATTTGCTTATGTAACAAAACCTTTAAATGAAAACTAATCACTATTAAAAAGAAACCGGAAAATGCTGCAACATTTCCCGGCCATAAAATAGTGATTAAATTATTTAACCACTTAATTCAAAACAAAAGTATGGAAAAATTTATTAATCTAAAGAAGCTTTCTTCTTTACAATTAAAATGTAGCTTAAAAATGAAACTTACTTTGCTTTTAATCATAGTTTCGTTTTTTCAGATTTATGCGAATGATTCGTATAGTCAGAGAACTAGAATTACCTTGAAACTTGATAATGTAAAGGTAGAAGAAGTGTTAAACCAGATAGAAGCACTATCGGAGTTTAAATTTTTATATAATGACAGGGATATTAATTACGAAAAAAATGTTTCTGTAAATGTTAATAAAAAACGTATTTCTTCAATCCTGAAAAACCTGTTTGTAAATACGGATATCACATATGAAGTATTTGATAAACAGATTATTCTTAAACTAAAAGTAGATCCACCCTTGATAGAATCACAACCGGATGAAGTTAAACAAACGGTTACCGGGAATGTTACAGGCGAGGATGGTAAAACAATCCCGGGTGTAAATATTGCCGTAAAAGGAACTAGTCTGGGAACGACAACCGATGCAAATGGGAATTATTCTATCGAAGTCCCTAACGAAAATGCTGTATTGATTTTTAGTTCTATCGGTTATGTAAAACAGGAAATAACTGTTGGGGCAAAAACCACTATCAATGTTGTAATGGTTTCTGATATAACAGATATTGACGAGGTTGTTGTTGTTGGTTATGGAACACAGAAAAAGGCTAACCTTACTGGTTCGGTTGCTTCAGTTTCCGGGGATGATTTAATAAATCGCCCGAGTACGAATGTGCAAAATTTGTTGCAGGGTAAAGTTGCCGGTCTTAACATTGTTCAGTCATCTGGACAGCCGGGAAAAGATAATGCAGTTATGCGTATACGTGGCTTAGGTACATTCTCAAGTGCTGGAAGTAGTCCTTTAGTTCTTGTTGATGGTGTTCAGGGGAATTTAACGACCTTAAATCCTGATAATGTTGAAACTATTACTGTATTGAAAGATGCAGCATCGGCTGCTATTTACGGGGCACGGGCTGCAAATGGTGTAATTTTGGTTACAACCAAAAAAGGTAAAAAAGGTCAACTAAGTATTGAATATCATAGTAATATGCAGAGGCATAAGGCAACCGAGTTACCTGATTTTGTTACCAACTCTGCTGATTATATGACCTATTACAATATTGCACGTGAGCGTAACGGACAAACTCAACCTTTTACCCAGGAAGAAATTGATGCTTACAGAAATGCAGCACCCAACGATCCTCAATACCCGAATACCGACTGGGTTAGCATGATGATAAATAATGGAAATGCACAAAATCATCATTTATCGTTAAACGGAGGTTCTGAAAAAGTGACTTATAATTTCTCAGTGGGTTATTTTGACCAAAATGGTATTATCGATAACCACGACTTTTCAAAATATAATACAAGGTTGAATATTCATTCTAAATTGAATGATATTGTTTCTATGGGCGCTAATATTAATTTAATTAAAGGCGATAGGAGTGAACCTTATTGGACGGGTGCAAACCAAAAGTATATTATGTTGATGATTTACGGGGCAGGGCCACAGTACGGACCTTATTTGCCTGATGGTAGCGGAAGGTATGTGTCTAAATTTAACGCAAACACAATGTATAATCGTAACCCTGTTATGGCTGTAAATGAACAAACCAATACATTAAACAGTAACGAAATTAATGCCCAGGCTTACTTAGATATAAATATTATGCCCGAGTTGGTTTGGTCAGTTAAGGGAGCTGTTAAATACAATAACAATTTTCAAAAATGGCATGGTTATGCGGTAGATCACTACTATTGGCAAAACGGAGAATATGCAAATAATGGTGGTCCTAGTTTAAAGGGGGTTCAAGATCAATTTACCAATAATATGTTAACAACCTTTTATTCAACTTTAAACTATACAAAAACATTTGCCGATAAACATAACCTGAATCTTTTAGCGGGTTATAGCCAGGAGGCTAGTGAATATCGTTACTTGTCAGGCAGAAGGCTTGATTTCCCAACTGTAGACCTGATGGAAATTAATGCAGGAGGAACGGAAGGACAAGTAACCAATGGGTCTGCCAGTGAATGGGCTATACAGTCACTATTTGGGCGTGCAACATATAATTATGAGGGCAGGTATTTGTTTGAAGCTAACTTCCGTTATGATGGAACATCTAGGATACATAAAGATTCACGTTGGGGGCTTTTCCCTTCATTATCTGGTGCATGGAGGATCTCAGAAGAGTCGTTTATGCAGGGTGTAAGCTGGCTCGATAATCTTAAACTAAGAACTTCATGGGGGCAGTTGGGTAACCAAAATATCGGAACCTATCCTTATCAGGATATTATGTCATTGACTTCATATCCTTATGAAGACGGTCTCCAGACAGGTGCATATGTTTCTCGTTTAACCGATAAAAACCTGAAATGGGAAACAACTACCTCACTAGATTTTGGTATCGACATGAATGTGAAAAACGGATTGTTCACTTTAACTGCCGACTACTACAATAAAGAAACCTCTGATATCCTATATGGCGCACAAATTCCTGCAAGTGTTGGTTTGTCAGCTCCTACAATTAACTATGCAGCAATGAAAAATGTGGGGTTCGATATTGATCTTGGCCATAACAATACTATTGGAGAATTAAGATATGGGGTAACTTTCAATTTATCAAGGTTTAAAAATGAAGTAACTAAAGTAAGAACTCCTTCTTATGGTACTACAATTATTGAAGAAGGTTTGCCTTGGCGGTCGTATTACCTTGTAGAATGGATTGGTATTTTCCAGGACGAAGATGATATTGCTAACTCTCCGGTACATCCTTATAACCCAAAGCCAGGAGACCTGAAATTCAGGGATGTGAGCGGTCCTGATGGGGTGCCTGATGGTATAATTGATGCCGACGACAGGGTAGTTCAAGATGGTAAATATCCTAACTTTACTTATAGCGGTGCAGTTAATGTTGAATGGAAGAATTTCGACTTGTCAGCATTCTTCCAGGGAGTACAGGGAATAAAATTACGTACTACATTATGGGGAATTGACCCTTTCCAGCAGGGAACTCCACCCAGAAAAGATCAAATTGAAAATTTCTGGACACCAGGCAGCGGAATAAACGACCAGCCGGCACTATATATGGCAGGATACGGGCCTGTAACAGGTACCGCTTCAACTTATCACTTGCACGATGCTTCTTATTTCAGGCTTAAAAACCTTACTATTGGGTACAATCTGTCTTCAGAATTAATTGGCAAAATTGGTATGAAAAATATGCGCATATATGTTTCGGGCGATAATCTGTTTACTTTTACAAAATATCCTGCAGCTGACCCTGAAAGGATTGATGATGGATGGTTCTGTACTTATCCACAAATAAAAGTTTTTACTGCCGGTGTAAAGGTTAAATTTTAATTTTAATTTTATTTGAAAATGAAAAATATTAGCAAATTAATATTAGCAGGATTAATCTTAATGATGTTTGCATCATGTGAAGATTTTCTTGAAAGAAATCCGATAGACAAAATTTCGAGTCAAACATTCTGGAAAAACCAGACGGATGCAGAAATGGGGCTGGCAGGTGTGTACCAGTCACTTACCCAGGTTAGCTATGCCGATGGCTGGTACAATCACAGCCGTATGGATTTTGATTGCCTTACTGATGATGGTTATTTGAGGCATGGGCATGGACAAATACAAAATATTGCAAAGGGATTAGCAAATCCATCGCTAGGAGGAGCTATAAGTTCAGTTTGGTCCCAGTCGTATAAAGGTATTTCGCGGTGCAACATATTTTTGGAAAACATTGTGAATGCAGAAATGGATGAAGCGATAAAAAACAAGTTTATCGGGGAGGTCCTCTTTTTAAGGGCTTATTTCTATTTTACCTTAACCGAATTCTATGGTGGCGTACCATTATATACTGAGCCTCCTGCTGTTGACGATTCGAAGGTAAAACAATCATCTAAAGATGATGTTATTACTCAGGTAATTGCCGACCTTGACCAGGCAATCAGCAGTTTGCCGGATGAAGCTTATAATGGCCATGTGGTAAAAGGATCTGCTTTAGCATTAAAAGCAAAAGTACTTATGCATAATAATAATTGGGCTGAAGCAGCAGCTGCTGCAAACCAGGTTATTCAATCCGGACAATTTAGTTTATCCAGCAGTTATCCCGATTTGTTCTTGCCTGCAACGCAGGATATTAATCCTGAGATTATATTTTCAACAATGTATGCCTTACCTAATAATTATAACAACTATGGCCCTGACATTATTAACTGGCAATGGATGTCTAATAATCCAATGCAGAGCTTAGTTGATGCATATGAATGTACTGATGGTCTGTCAATTTCAGAATCGGGTTTATACGATCCGGCTGATGTGCGTGCCAACAGGGATCCTCGTTTAGGCTATACCATTAGGTTTCAGGCTTTAGGGGAATTAGTAAATGGCGTTGATGATAATAATCTGTCGGAGACAGGATATTGCCCGAAAAAATATATCAATCCTGCTAATGTACCTACAGATTATGGTACAAAAAGCGATCAGGATTATATACACTTGCGTTATGCTAATGTATTATTAATTTATGCCGAGGCTCAAAACGAGGCAAGCGGCCCGGATGGAAGTGTTTATGATGCGATAAACGAAATTCGTGCAAGAGCAGATGTGAATATGCCACCACTTCCTACTGGACTCTCTAAAGATCAGATGAGAGAAAGAATATGGCAAGAAAGACGAGTTGAGCTGGGCGGTGAAGGTTTCAGGTATTTCGATTTAATAAGGTGGAGAACTGCAGAAACAATTATTCCAACTATTGTTGATCCGGGAGGTAATAACAGGGCATTTAAAAGCTACCTCTTCCCAATTCCTCAGTCGGAAATGGATGTTAATGATCAACTAGATCAAAATTCTGGATTTTAATAGTTTCAGTAATTAGCATGGATTGAACCTTCAAAAGAATTTCAAATAGGATTCAACTTATACTTATTTATTGAAATAGTTTAGTTAGATTAAGTAAGAGGCCGTTCGTTTTTTTTCAGAACGGCCTTTTTTTTTATGCGTATTTCAATAAAATCTTATTAATTTTGTGACAATCAAGTAAAATAACAATCAGTTATGAAAAAAATATTTGCAGGATTATTTCTTTTAACCTTTTTTAGTTGCCAGAAACCACAGCAATTAAGCAACAGTCAGCCAAATATAATAATGATATTAGCTGATGATATGAGTTATTACGATCTGAGTTGCCTGGGGCAAAAAGAGTTTAAAACGCCTAACATTGACAGGCTTTATGATCAGGGGCTCTTTTTCAGTGAAACATACAGTGGCTCTCCCGAGTGTGCCCCGTCAAGGGGCAACATAATTGAAGGTAAGCATCAGGGACATAGTCGTATACGTGTTAATAGCTCTGTACGCGGACAAGATCATCTTATTGATACGGATATAACTGTTGCCGAGATGTTAAAAAAGGCCGGTTATATTACTGGTTTTGTTGGTAAATGGGGGATTGGACTTCCCGGAACAGAAGGTACCCCCGATAAACAGGGGTTCGATTATGCTTACGGTTATTACGACCAGCTTAGGGCACATACCTTTTATCCTCATTATATGATGGAGAACGATAAGATGGTTCCTGTACCTGAGAATTATGGTTTTGATATGAAAAAATGTTATGGCCACACCGGTAAGGTTGAGGGAACAAATGTGTACGATGAAACCGGAAGGCTTATTCCTAATGGGATCAAAGATCCTTCGAAAGCCAGAAATTCGCAGGATTTGATCCACGAAAAGGCTTTGAAGTTTATTAAAGACAATAAGGAAAAACCGATGTTTTTATATTATGCCACACAGTTACCACATGGTCCGCTGATTACTCCTGACCTTGGCGAGTATAAAGATAAACCCTGGGATATAAAACACAAAGAGTGGGCTGCTATGATGACCCATCTGGATAGACATGTTGGGGAACTTGTTAAACTAACTGAAGAGCTTGGAATTGCAAAGAATACTATTTTCCTTTTTGCCAGCGATAATGGTTATGCTCATTATGGTTATATGGCACGTGGTAAATGGGAAGATGACCCCATTTTTAAAAATAAAGGCCCATGGAAAGGCGGTAAGTTTGGCTCGTTCGATGGAGGGGTAAGGGTGCCTATGATTGCCTACTGCCCTGGAATAGTACCCCATGCAACAACCGATCACCAGGTTGTATTGTACGACTTTTTGGCAACTGCCTGTGATATGGCAGGTGTTGAACCTCCTGAAAATGATGGGATAAGTTTTGTTCCACTTTTGGCAGGTGATACTGAAAATCAGAAAGAGCATGACTATTTTTACTGGGGTGGTGGAACTTATATGCCACAGGCTCAGGCGGTACGAATGGGGAAATGGTTTGGGATGAGGCAAAAATATGAAGAGCCTATCCAGCTTTGGAACATGGAAAACGATATAAGCTCGGAACATAATGTTGCCGATGAACATCCCGAAATTATTGAGAAAATGATTCAGATTATGGAACGTGAACACGTGGATAGTGAATGGTTTCAAAATCCGGGAGAAACAAAAGAGGAGATAAAAGTAAAAAGGCAAAAGGCCATTGATATGAATGGTATGCAAAAGGCTACTAAAGGAAATTCAATATATCCTGAAGTTGAATAATCTGAGTAAAAGATTCTTTTGGTAATTATTGATTTTACAAGTCAATAATTATAAATTTAATTTGGTATTACTGCAAATTTAGTGGGTAACTGATTAAAATGCATGTTGTTTATACGTTTATTTGTTTATGCCATATATGCTTATATAGCTTAATTATGCAGCTTATAAACAGATAAACAAATCAACAAATAACCATAGTAA
>JBDLJL010000190.1:0-9728 GCA_039714415.1 Bacteroidota bacterium | reverse complement strand
AAATCAATTGAAAGTAAAACAATTGTATTGCGAAAAATGTGAAACAGAAGTAAGCGGATTATACTCTTTGCCAATTATTATGCAATTAAAAACTGAAGACCAAAAATTTATTATAGATTTTGTGAAAGCCAGTGGTAGTTTAAAGGTGATGGCACAAAATCTGAAATTGAGTTATCCGACGGTAAGAAATATACTTGACGAAATAATAAATAGAATTAAAAATTTAGAAATAGATATTAGCCAACAAATAAAGACTAAATAAAATGAAAAAAACGATACTATTTTTAATTACAATTTTGACAAGTTTATCCTGTTATTGTCAAGATATTACAGGTCCCTGGAATGGGATATTAAAAGTGCAAGGAACGCAACTAAGGCTGGTTTTTAATATAAGCCAAACAGACAAAAGTTATAGTTCAACAATGGATAGCCCTGACCAGGGAGCATTTGGCATCCCTGCAACTTCTACAAGTTACGAAAGCCCAATTTTAAAATTGGAAATTGTAACTGCCGGTATTCAGTATGAAGGGACTTTAAATGAGGCGAACGTTTTTGTTGGGACGTTTAATCAAAGGGGACAATCTTTTCCTTTAAACTTAAGCAGGGAAAAAGCTGAAAAAGAAAAACTTATCAGAGCTCAGGAACCAATTAAACCGTTTACTTACTATTCGGAAAATGTTAAATTTGAGAACAAAAAAGATAAAATTGTTTTAGCCGGAACACTCACTTTACCACAAAAAAAAGGTAAATTCTCTGCTGTTATTTTAATAAGTGGTAGTGGGCCGCAGAACAGGGATGAAGAATTATCCGGTCATAAACCCTTTCTTGTTTTGGCAGACCATTTAACTAAAAACGGCATTGCAGTATTAAGGTTTGATGACCGTGGAACTGCGGAATCTACAGGTGATTATAAAACATCAAATTCGTTTGATTTTGCTAGTGATGTGGAATCAGCGGTGAAATATTTGAAAACAAGAAAAGAAATAAATAAAAATAAAATAGGATTAATTGGGCATAGTGAAGGAGGGATAATTGCACCAATGGTTGCGGTTAAATCTAAGGATGTAAGTTTTATTGTTTTAATGGCAGGCACTGGAATACGAGGTGATAAATTACTTTTATTGCAACAGGAATTAATAGGAAAAGCTTCTGGAATTAGTGATACTGATTTACAGAAAGCCAGAGTTATCAATAAAGGTGCTTTTGATATTATATTAAAATCTGTTAATCCTGAATCGTTAGACACAAAATTAACAAACTATATCAAAAAAGTGTTAAAAGATACCCATGAATTAGAAAAACCATCTGGAATGAGTGAGGATGACTATGTAAAATTGCAGGTAAACCAATTAATAAGCCCCTGGATGAATTACTTTATAAAATACGATCCGGCGTCTGCATTAGAAAAAGTTAAATGCCCTGTATTGGCTATTAATGGTGAAAAAGATTTACAAGTACCTGCAAAAGTAAATTTAAAAGCAATTAAGAAAGCTATAGAAAAAGGAGGAAATAAGAAAGTTACCACAAAAGAATTACCGAACTTGAATCATTTATTTCAAGAATGTGAAACAGGTTTGCCAAGTGAATATGCAACAATTGAACAAACAATTTCACCAATCGCATTAGACGAAATAACCAAATGGATAATAATCCAAACCAAATAAAAATGGGTTTTACAGGTTTTGGGATTGGGACATTTAATCTGAATTCATTAATATTGCTATAATAATTGAGTAATCATTTTTTTCTTAACTAAATGACAACTAATAACCAATACACTAATGACTAAATATACTATACCAAAGAGTCTTTTAGTGGATTTTTTCGAACATGAACAAGTTTTACATCTAAAACACCGTCCACTTGTTTAATCTTTTCTACTAAAGTAACAGGTACTTCTTTGTTTGCAACATAGAAATCTATTAAACCATAAAACTTGTTTTTTTGGGTGTCGAAATGCATCGATTTTATATTTATTTCCAGATTTGCTGAGATAATAGAAGTAATTTTATTAGCTATTCCCGCTTCATCTGAACCGTGTAATTCAATTCTTTTCAGGTGCGAAACAATTTCCCGGGGAGTCCATTGTGCCTGAATAATATTTTGGCAATAGGTTCCTGATACGTTTTTTAATGTTTTGCAATCAGATCTGTGAATCCTGATTTTTCCGTTTTTCATTTCACATCCGGAAATATTGTCCCCCGGTACAGGATTGCAACATTTTGCAATATCAACAAAAGTTTGAAGCTTTAGCTCATCGACATCAAATCCCGAATTGTTATTCTTCCAACCTTTTATCATGTCTGTATCCGAAAACTGAAATTTCCAATATTTAATCAGCCGGTCAGTTGCTTTTTCTTTTAATACTCCGCTCAGGTCTTTTTTGTTAATTTTGCCATTTCCAATTTGAAAATATAATTCTTTTTTTCCGGGAAGCTGATAATGTTTTAAAATATTACTAATTACTTTCGAATCAACTAAAACATTATTTTTAGATATTAAATAGTTAAGCATTTTTTTCCCTTCACGGATATTCTGGATTCTTTCGGCTTTAAAGATTTTATTTAAACCTTTTTTTGCTTTGGTAGTACCAACAAAATTATACCATTCTTTAGATGGTTTTTGACCGGCAGAGTCTAAAACTTCAATTATATCGCCACTACTTAGTTTATGATTTAAAGGAACAACGCTTCTTCCTATTTTTGCACCAATACATTGGTAGGCAATATCGGAATGTATTTCAAATGCAAAATCCAATACAGTTGAATCTTTAGGTAAGTTTATAATTTTTCCTTTTGGTGTAAAAACTAAAATCTCTGAAGAAAATATATTCAGTTTAAAACTATCAAAAAAATCAAGTTTACTTTCATTAGTATCACTCAGTTTACTTTTAATTTCACTAATCCAGTGATCCAATTCTGATTTCTTATCGGTAATACCTTTGTATTTCCAGTGGGCAGCAAAACCAATTTCAGCCAATTCGTTCATTCTTCGTGAACGAATTTGAACCTCTACCCATCTTGCTTTTGGGCCTAATACGGTAACATGAAGTGCCTCATAACCATTTGGCTTTGGTGTTGTTACCCAGTCCCTTATCCTATCTGTTTTTGGGGGATATAGTTGTGCAATGGCTGAGTATATTTTCCAACATTCTTCTGTTTCTTTTTCAGGGGAACTTGGTTCAAAAACAATACGGATCGCAAAAAGATCGTAAACTTTATCAAAACGAACATGTTTTTTTTGCATTTTTGACCATATTGAAAAGATGGATTTGGTTCTCCCATCGATATCAAATTCAACATTTTGAAGGCTTAAGGATTTAATGATAGGTAAGGAAAAATTTGTGATAAATTGGGTTCTTTCTTTTTCAGTGCCTAAAATTTTTCCTGAAATCTCATCATATATTTCCGGGTGTTTATATTTCAGGCATAAATCTTCAAGCTCAGTTTTTATATTATAAAGTCCTAAACGCTGTGCCAGGGGAACATAAACATATAAAGATTCAGTTACCGTTTTAAGCTGTCTTTTTTTTGAATAAGAATTAATTGTACGCATGTGATATAACCTGTCGGCAATTTTTATAAAGATAACACGTATATCATCTGAAAGGGTAAGTAATATTTTTCTAAATGATTCAGCCTGAACTACATTTTGACTATCCAGAACTTCCCTGATTTTTGCTAATCCACTAAGAATAGAAGCTATTTTTACTCCAAAATTGTGCTTAATATCATCAATCTGCATATCGGTTTCGTCAACTACATCGTGCAAAAGGGCTGATATAGCAGATTTCATTCCCAGACCAATTTCATTGGTTACAATTTTTGTTACTTCAATGGAATGTTCAATATAGTATTCTGATGAATTTTTCTTGATTCCTTCAAAAGACTTATTTGCAAAGTGAAAAGCTTTCCATAATAAATCTTTATCTTTTTGACTTTTACAACGCCTGCAGTCTTTAATAAATTCATCAAAATGCATGAGAACTTCTTCAAACTCATATTTATGAGGTTGCAGGTTCTTTTTATTTGGGTTAATTTCTTTTTTATCTGATTTTAATGAATCTTGTATTCTATCCATTTTATGAATAAGTTTTGCTATCAGCCCGTCTATTATATTTTAATGCGTTCAACGGTTTTAATACCAGGGATTTTCTTTAATTTAGAAATTAAGCTGTTAAGTGCATCAAGGTTTGATACATATATAATAATATTTCCTTTATAAATTCCATTGCTACTATCGATGTGGATTGATTTCATGTTTACATTCATTTGTGTTGAAATGACTTCTGTAAGTTCGTGTACAATTTTTTTCCTGTCTATTCCTTTAAGGTATATATTGCTGGCATGCTGGGTTAAAAAGTGAGGTCCCCACTGTACTTTTGCAACTGATTTTCCATGTTCTGCATTTAATTTGATTGCATTTGGGCAACTAATTTGATGTATGTTTATGTAGCCATTTGGGTTTTTATATGCTATTGCTTTGTCACCTGGTATTGGATTACAACATTCAGAAAATAAATAATTTGACTCCTCAAAGGATTCTTCTATTAAAAAAGGTTTTTTATGGCTAAATTCTTGATTTATTAAATGATTATTATCAGTACTTTTTGATTTAAAAATTGAAGGGATTAAATTTTCTAAAAGACTTGTTGAATTAACTGCTTTGAATCCTTTTGCTAGTGCTTCATTGCTAATAAGTCCTTTTCCTATCTTGTTATATAGCTCTCTTTTATCTTTGCTGCGAAAATGCTTAACCAATTTATTTATTGAAGCTTGATCAGTTTCAAAGTCCAATGTTGATTGAATTTCTTTAAGAATAATTTCACCTTGCTGAATATTATCTTTAACCTCTTTTTTTAAATAATTTTTTAAACTTGTTTTAGCCCTTGCTGATGAAACCTGATTTATCCAGCTTTTTTCAGGTAATGTAGAAACAGAATCAAGAATCTGTACCTGGTCAGCACTATTTAGAACATGACTTCGGTTAACAAGTTTTTTATTTACTTTGGCACCAATACAATGAATACCAAGCTGTGTATGGATATGAAAAGCAAAATCGAGCACAGTAGACCCTTTAGGAAGTTTAACAATTTTTCCTAATGGAGTGAAAACATAAATCTCTGATGTGTATATATTTAGCTTAAAGTTATCAAGAAAGTCTAAGGCATCACTTTCAGGGTTAATCAGTTGGTCACCAATGCTTTGTATCCATTTTTCTCTTTCGCTTAGCTTTTCTTCCTTATCACCTTTTTCCGATGAATAGCCTCTCTCTGCAATATCAGCCATTCGCCTGCTAAGGATTTGTACTTCTTTCCAATTGCCTTCATAATCCATTATGTCCACAATTAGAGCTTCAAAACCATTTGCTTTGGGGTTTTTCACCAAATCTTGTAAACTGCCTTTTCTTGCGGTAAATTCTTCTGTAATCAAAGCATAAATTCTATAGCATTGCATCCTTTCTGAATCACGTACTTTTGGATCAAAAATCAGCCTCATAGTCTGAAAATTGTGAATTTCATCAAAAGGACTCTGTTTCTCCCTCATTTTCACCCAGGTAGCATAAAGCGATTTCCTGATACCAGTTATTTCATATTTTATTCCTGATCTTTTTAGAATGGGTCTCATTCTATCCTGGAAGTCATTTATATTTTTTCCCCTTTTATCTTCACTTGACTCAATTATCTGTAGTAATTTTTTATAATCATCAGGTAAGTGATGTTTAAAACTCAGGTCTTCAAGTTCCCGCCCAATTTTATTAAGTCCAAGACGGCGGGCCAAAGGTGCATATACATACAATGTTTCACCTGCTTTAACGATCTGTCTGTTTTCCGCCATTCCGTCTAAGGTACGCATATTGTGTAACCTGTCAGCCAGCTTTATTAATATTACCCTGATATCTTGAGGAATGGACATAAGCATTTTCCTAAAGGTTTCTGCCTGAACATTCTGCATATCATCATAAACATTCGTTATTTTTGTTAGTCCATCGATTATTGAAGCCACTTGTTCACCAAATTTACTTTCAACATCTTCAAGTGATATTTCTTCATTATCTTCAACGACATCATGCATTAGTGAACACATAACAGAAGTTACACCAAGCCTGATTTCTGTTAAAACGATATTTGCAACCTCAATTGGGTGCATAATAAACGGTTCGCCGGTTTTCCTTTTTAAGCCTTTGTGTGCCTCATAGGCAAAATGGTAAGCATTGATTACCAGGGTTCTTTGTTCTTTTGTTTTACATCTGGGACATAAATCCAGCATTTTCATTAAAGCAATGGATACCTGCTTTTTACCTTCAATTTTAATATTTGTAATTTTATCAATCATACTGAGATGCCCTACGGCTCTAGTTTAAAATAACTTTGCTACTAATCATTCTATATTTTCAGCTTTAAATGACAGGTAATTAGTCATTAAGTACATAAAGAATTTAAACAACTAATATACTAATGACTAATAACCAATATACCAATGACTTGTGTTTTTTTATCAAATTGTTAAAAATGGTATAGTTTGTCTAAACTAAAATTAAGCCATGTTAATATATTAAATTGATCTGTCCCGATTTTTCTACAAATTTATTATTTTTTGTCCGGTATCTCAACAAAAAAACATAAGTTCCATGCTTTAATAATACACCACCAGACCTTCCGTTCCAACCCTGAAGAGGGTCAGTACTATTAAACACAATGCTTCCATTACGATCATATATTGTTAAGCTGTAATCACCAACAAAAGAGATTACCGGTTTAAATGTTCGGTTTTCTTCTTTTGGGCTAAGCGGGTTAAATGCATTTGGTAGCCATAAAACTGTTTCCTGGTGGGCACATGAAATATTTGACTGGCTGGTTCCTGTTATTCCATGAGGGTTACTGGCACCTTCATGAGCTAATATATAATAACAAAAATGTCCTTTTGAAGCTTGTCCTCCATAGTCTGGCATAATTAAATTGGTTATGTCATCGGTATATGTGTTTTCTGATGATGAAATTTGTCCGATTAAATTAAAGTTCCCATCGTCAACACTTCTATAAATTTCATAATAATCTACACCACCTAACCAACTTTGGTAGTTGGTCCATTGTAAAGTATTTGTTTTACTACCATCTTTCGCAGGATATGCTTCCAATAATATATTGCTTGCAATATTACTTTCCCCGGTTACAATATTGCATGCATTTAGGGCAATTACTTTGTAATAGAATATTTCCTGTGCTGCTTTTATCTCATCAGAATAACTAATTTGGCTAGTGCCTGCCGGATAGATTGCTAAAGTATCAAAGGTGCCATTTATTGAATCTGATTTTAATAGTACATAACTACTGATGTTTGCATTTGGGTCGACCGTAAAAGATAGGTCTATCTGATTATAAGATTGAACTGTTGCAAAATCTGCATTCATAATTTGGGGCCTTCCGAGGATCAGTGTGCTAACACTCCGAATATTAGAATATGCTGTGTGTTGTGGGTTAATATTATATGCTTGTATTAAATAATGATAGGTTGTATCAGGAATAACATTGTGGTGAACATAGGATGTATCACCATTTGTAATTGAATCTAGTAATACAGGGGGGAGATTTGTATCTAATAAATAATAAATATAATAATTACTACGTGCAGGGTAAAAACCATCATATTGAGACCAGCTTAAAGTGTTTTCTTTAAGGCATTCGTCAAAAGAAACAGGATATAATAATACAGAGCTGACACTAAGGCTCATATTTCCAAACTCAATTATACCAACATTGTCTTTAAATGCTGCAATACGATATGTTTCAGCTCTGTTTGCAGGATTAGCGGATCCAAATATTATGCTGGTATCAATATAAGTAGTTTGATTTTGGTCGTTAATTGTTTCAATTGTATTATAACTTCCATCTACAACGCCAGCTTGACCAAAAATCTGTCTTTTAATAACATAGCCATCAATTAGCGAAGGGTTGTTTATTTGCCATGATATATGCACCCTTTGGGTTTGTGGGGCAACCGAAACATAATTTATTTTAGGTACTTCAATAGTTTGTGATTTTACCTGCTGAAAACTTATGAATCCTGCTATAATCAATATCTTAATTAATTGAGTGATCATAAAATTTATTATTAAATAAAATTGTTGGAAAATATCAAAATCAAAAACTGTACACTTTCTATTAGTATAAACGAAAAAAGTAAGCAAAGGCTTACTTTTATTTTATTTTTTATTTTACCAATTGCTAATTACCAGTTACCAATTACTAAATTTTAATGTCCGCTATAAATGGCTTCTTCACCTTGCACATCATCCGAATTGAATTGAAAACCAAGGCGTTTACCTGTTTTTATCATTGCATTTTGATTTCTTTCCTGGACATGTTCAACTGTTATTATTTTAATTTTATCATATTGGGGCACTAACAAATCAAATTCAAGGACATATTGTAATGATGCTTCGATAACCTCACGAAGCGCTTGTTTATCAATTACATTGGTGCCAAAATCTTTGTATAAATAACCCATTTGTCTCTTACCCTCTACAAAATAATGATTTTTATTATTGATGAATATTCGGCCAACCAGGTATCCTAAATCTTGTGAACGGTTATATCTAAAAGAATCTGAAAGGAAATTGTATATATTAATAATACCACTATAAGTGGAGTGGTTCCCTTTTTTAGCATATTGTGTTTTCCATATATTGTGGCTTCTATCAAATTCATATACATTTGTGTGCATAGAAAAAATGAAAAGTTCGCCACCAAATTTAAAAGAAGCCTGAAATTTCCCCCTGTTTTTATATTTTACAATAGGCGGGTTATTATCTATACCAAGTTCATTGTTATATTCTAATGCCAATTCTTTAAGAACAGATTTCAGCATTTTAAAAGTATTAAATGTATTGGTAAAAACCTGTTGTTTTATAACCGATTTTTCTGAAAAACTTTTCAGTATAGAATTCTTTTTCTTTTCCATTTTTATTAATTTAAAGAATAACAGCTTAACCTGTCTAATTCATAAATATTATATTTTCTTATATTTATGGGTTAAATGGATTAACCCCGACTTAGAAAATGTTGTTTTTTTTTAACCTTACATTTACTTAGTCGCTAGGATTATTCATGAAATTTCATGAATAATTCGGGTTAAAGATAGAATTTATTTTTTATAATTTTAACCTTGTATGAATGAATTAAAAAAAATAAATGCCTTTGATGATCTCAAACAATATTTAAATATCTCGAGTAAAAAAAAGGTGTTGCTATTAATTGATTTGATTAGGAATGAGCCTGAACTAACAAAACAATTATATGAATTAGCAGTTAGTAATGAACACCCCTTTTCATGGCGTGCATCATGGACTTTGGTGCATTTAACAGAATCTGAACCAGGTATAGTAGAACCATTTATTCCTCTAATGATAAGAGATATTGTACATTTGAAAGCAGACCGGCAGATAGCCAGTTTTTTTCAAATTCTTACGAAATTTGAGTTTCCTGCCCAAGAAGCTGGACACCTGTTTGATTTGGCTATAAGCATTTTACATAACACTACAAAGCAAATGTATTTTAAACTATATGCTTTACAATTTTTAATAAAATTTGCGGAAATGGTTCCTGAGCTAATACCTGAGCTACTTTTAACCTTAGAGGATGAAGATTTAATTTCACAAAATAAGTATATAAGAAAACAGGTTATGCGTTTAAAAGAAAATTTGACAAATTTGAATTAGCGATTAAATAA
>JBDLJL010000189.1:0-9740 GCA_039714415.1 Bacteroidota bacterium | reverse complement strand
AATACTAAGGCTTTTTCTTGGACAAAATATGAGTTTTCTAGTTTAACATATATAAAAACGGAGGTATATTATGAAACAAGCATGTAAAAAATAATTATTAATATACAAGGGAATAATTATTTTTTACATGCGGTTCCATGTGGCAATTAATAGTAATAAAAAAAACGAGACATGAAAGACTTAATGAATTTATATGATGATTTGAATTGGCAAAATGCTGATGAATATTTTGAAGGTACTAAAAAGAAAGTACTTAGGGATGAAGATGGTGCTAAAACTGTTCTGCTAAAATTCCCGGCAGGTTTTTATATGGCACCACACTCACATATAACCACCGAACAACACTTTGTTCTTGAAGGAGAATATACCAGTAATGAAAAAGTCTTTTCAGCCGGGTCATACCAAATTTTTTCAGAGGGAGATGAGCATGGGCCTTTTAAGTCTGAAAATGGTGCACTTGTTTTAGTTATTTGGGACGCATAAAAAAAGTAAATAAATTTAATATAAAATGAAAACATTAAGTGATGTTGCTAATGTAGTTACAAAAGTGATGCATCCGGCAATTAATTATTCTTTAACCGATTTGGGTATAGTTACTGATATTGAACTTGAAGGTAATAAAATAACCTTGGTTTTTGCTTTTCCCTTTCCAAATATTCCAATTGCTGATCAACTTATTAATTCTATTCAACGACCTATTAAAGAGTTGGGATTAGAAATGGAATACAGTATTCGTGGAATGAATGAAGAAGAGAAACTTAGATTTTTACAATTAGAATCGGCAGGTTGGAAAGGTATGTAAGCAGTCTTTAAACGAAAATCTTTGTGGCTTTGCGGCTTTGCGCGAAACAAAAATTTAACGAAGTATTGTGCTATTAACTGGATATTTATTATTTTTTGTTCAGATACTAAAAATATGTTGGAGGGGAAAACCATATTATTAACCGGTGCTACGGATGGAATAGGCTATCAAACGGCTATTGAGCTGGCTAAATTAAATCCGGTTTTAATTCTGCATGGCAAAAATCCTGAAAAAGGAGACGCAATAAAAAATGAGTTAATTTCTACTACCGGCAATAAGCAAATTCATTATTTTAATGCAGATTTAGCATCTTTTAGCCAAATTGAAGATTTTACAGAAACAATTCATAAAAAATTTCAACACATTGATATCCTGATAAATAATGCAGGTATTTATGAATCTAATAAAGTTATCCTGGAAAATGGATTTGAGAAAACTTTTATGGTTAACTATTTATCTGCATTTACTTTAACATTAAGTTTGCTTGATTTGTTAGAAAAGGCAAATCATGCAAAAATCATCAATGTAAGTTCAATGGTTCATGCCGGTTCAATTGATTTTTCAAACTTAAATGGAAATATATCTTATTCCGGCGAATCTGCATATTCTCTATCCAAACTTTGCAACATTTTATTTAGCTATGAGTTGGCAGAGAGGGTTAAATCTCAAAATATATTGGTAAATGCATTACATCCGGGGGTAATAAATACAAAATTATTGCGTGCAGGTTGGGGGCCATTTGGTTCTTCGGTAATAGAAGGTGCTAAAAGAATTCTTTTTTTGGTTAATGATGAGCAAAAAAACCTTAGTGGAAAATATTTTGAGAATGATCAGCAAACACAATCTGCAAATATTACTTATAATGAACTTACAAGAAAAAAGCTTTGGAAAATAAGCATGAGCTGGGCGAACAAGTATCTAAAAACAAAATTAAGTTTATAGCTGATGCTTAATGAAGTACTTGATATATTAAAACATGCAGTTATGATTACAGGCTTTGTTTTTGTGATGATGCTGGTTATTGAATATATCAATGTGCAAACCAAAGGGTTGTGGCAGAATTTAGTATCAAAAAATCAATGGAAACAATATTTGTTTGCTGCCGTTTTAGGTGCTATACCCGGATGCTTGGGAGCATTTACAGCAGTTGCATTATTTTCACACAGATTATTATCCTTCGGGGCTTTGGTAACTGCTATGATTGCTACCAGCGGCGATGAGGCTTTTGTTATGTTTGCGATGTTTCCCGGAAAGGCGCTTTTAATAAGCATCGTAATTCTGGCTGTTGGTTTAATTGCAGGTTATTTAACCGATAAGTTTTACAAACCAAGTAATATTTTAAGTAAATTTTCTGATCATAAATTGCCTTTGCATGAAGAAGATGATTGCAAATGCTTTGTTAAAACCAAGTTTATTAGTCAGTTAACACATCCATCACGATATCGTCTTTTATTAATTTTATTGGTAGGTGTTTTGTTTGCTGCTATTGCATTTGGTTTTATTGCTATAAATGCAAAGCTTTGGATTAAGATTTCGCTTTTGTTGACTGTTGGCTTTTCATTATTTATTGTTTCAAGTGTCCCTGAACATTTTTTAAAAAAGCATCTTTGGGAACATATAGTTAAGATGCATTTACCTCGTATTTTCTATTGGACATTCGGAACACTTTTATTTGTTGGGGTTTTAATGCATTTTGTCAATGTTGAAGATTTGCTTTCTGAGAATATGTTAATAGTACTTTTGGTGGCGGTTTTGGTTGGAATAATTCCTGAATCGGGGCCTCATTTAGTGTTTGTAACCTTATTTGCTCAGGGTAGTATTCCGTTCAGCATTCTGCTTGCCAGTTCTATTGCTCAAGATGGACACGGTATGTTACCGCTTTTGGCTGAAACAAAAACAGGTTTTTTTGCGGTCAAACTTATTAATATATTTTTTGCATTAATTGTGGGCTTAATAGCCTTTTTTATTGGATTTTAAATTATAAACTAATCGATATGTTAAATTTAAGAAATGAATTTATTTTTGCACCGGTAAAGTTAGGGTATAGTGATAAAACCGGGGAAATAAAACAAAAGCACATAAAATTTTATCAGGAAAGAAGCCTTTATTTGGGTGCTGTTACACCCGAACCCTTATTTATGGATTCCGGCTTGCGTGAGCTTCCCACACAAATAGGTATTGATAATGACAGTAAACTGAATGGGCTACAAAAACTAACGGACTCTATTCATAAAAATGGCGCAAAAGTAATTGCTCATTTAAATCATCCCGGAAGGATGGCTAACCCTAAAATTCCAAATAATTATTTTTGGTCTTCAACAGATAAAGCCTGTGAAAATGGTGGCGCAGTTCCTGAAAAAATGGATCGCAAAATGATGGATGAAATCATCCAGTTGTTTGTTGATAGTGCCAAAAGAGCTGTTAATGCCAATTTTGATATTATAGAACTACAATTTGGGCATGGTTATTTAGTTGCACAGTTTCTTTCACCTGCTGTTAATGACCGCGATGATGAATATAGCGGAAGTTTTGAAAACCGTGTTAAATTCCCTATTGAGATTGCTCAGGCGGTAAGGCAAGCTGTAAATATTCCGATTATTGCACGAATAAGCGGTGATGAGATGATTCCTAATGGATTTCATTTAGAAGAAATGATTAAGTTTTCTAAATTATTGAAAAATGAAGGGATAGATGCGATTCATGTAACTGCTGGTTCGGCATGTTCTACACCTCCCTGGTTTTTTCAACACATGTTTATCCCGAAAGGTAAGACATGGGAAATGGCTGGTAAAATAAAAGAAAACATAAATATCCCGGTCATATTTGTAGGCAGGATTAATTCAGAAAAAGATATTGAACAGATTAAAGAAAAACATGGTGCTGAATTCTTTGCTTTAGGTCGTTCTTTAGTTGCAGATCCTGATTTTGTTGGTAAATACCTGAACAAAGTTTCAGGACTTATTCGTCCATGTTTGGCTTGTGCCGAAGGCTGTTTGGGCGGGGTTAAGCAAGGTAAAGGTTTGGGTTGTGTGGTAAATCCACTAGTTAATACAGATTATCCTCAAGCAGAACCTGCAAAACAAACTAAACATTTTGCTGTTATTGGAGGTGGTTTGGCTGGTATGCAAGCTGCAATTACATTAAAAAGGCGAGGTCATGATGTTGATTTATATGAGAAAAATGAATTGGGCGGGCAGTTTAATTTAGCTTTTTTGCCTCCTAATAAATCAAGTTTAAAGGAAATTATAGATTATTATATTTCTGAGTTGAAAATTCATGGAGCTCATCAGGTAAACGTAATAAATAAAGAAGCAACTATTGACAATTTGAAATCAGCGAAATATGAGGGTATTATTCTGGCAACAGGTGCAATTCCGGCTGTGCCACCAATAAAAGGGTTAAAAGAATTTTATTGGACTGAGTTTTTGAATGATGACCAGCTTCCTAAAAATGAAAAGGTATTGGTTATTGGTGGTGGCTTGATTGGTTTAGAAGTAGCTTCTAAATTAGTAGATGGAAATAACCAGGTAGTTATTGTTGAAATGCTTAATGAAATTGCCCGGGGAATGGAGATGATTGAAAAAGCTATGACCGTAAAGAAATTGAAGGATAAAAAAGCAGAAATTTTTATCAACCATAAAGTTGTTGAAATAAAAGGAAGTAAAGTTTTGATTGAAAATGGTGAAACAACTAAAGAGATTGATAATATTAATAAAATTGTGGTTGCCACAGGAATGAAAAGCGATCGTCCATTTGAGCATGTTGGTGAAATTCCTGTTTATATTGTTGGTGACGCCAATAAAGTTGGTAAAGCACAAGAGGCAATACATGATGCATATAAATTAGCTATAAGTTTGTAGGTTTATTCATTATTTCAAATAAAACTAATGAATTTATGAAAATCAAAAAACATAATATTTTTAAAGTATAAAAAATATAAAATATGGGATTAAAATTTGCATTTGCGGTTAATTCCGAAGGCGTTTTTACGAAAAAACACTTTGGTGATACCGATCAGTTTTTAATTTATGAAGTTGTTGATAACAATCTTGTACATAAAAGTTCAATTAAAAATGACTTTAGTTCTTTTGATGAAGAACAAGAACATGGTTCCAAGAAAAAAGCCAAAGCAATTATTAACTTTTTGAAAAAGAAAGATGTAGGTGTGATGGTATCCATGCAATTCGGTAAAAATGTTAAAAGGATAAATGAGCATTTTATCCCTATCATTATTTATTCTGAAAACGTTCAGGATGCTATTGATGCGATAAACAAACACATGCATTGGATTTTGGATGAATGGGATGAAAAACAAGAAGGATATAAGCTTTTTACCATTAAATCAGGGATTTTAAAATCTGTTATCAAAAAGAAGTAATATGAAGACTTTTTTAGAATGTTTACCCTGTATGATGCAGCAAGCATTAAGGGCAGGGCGGATGTCAACGGATGATGACCGTGTAGTAAAAAAAATACTTGATGAGGTAGGAGAATCTATTAAGGAAATCCCAATGGAAAGTACACCGGCTGAGTCAGGCGCTACGGTGTATAAAAAAATTAGGGATATAACGGGAGTTGCAGATCCTTATAAAAAAATAAAAAAAGCAAGTATTGAGGAAGCGCAAAATTTATATCCTGAATTAAAAGAAATTGTAGCAAAATCAGACAACCCCTTACTAACAGCTATACGGATTGCAATAGCAGGTAATGTTGTTGATTTTGGGATAAGCAAAAAATTTAATTTGGTTGAAGATGTTCAAAAAATACTAAAACAAGATTTTGCAATACGGGACTTTGAAGCTTTTCAAAAGCAATTGGAAAATGCCCGTTCTGTTCTCTATCTTGGTGATAATGCAGGCGAATCTGTTTTTGATAAATTACTAATTGAAGAATTAGGAAAACCTGTCACCTACGTGGTACGTGAAATACCGGTTATAAATGATGTTGTTTACCAGGATGCTGTTGATTCTGGATTAGATGAAGTTGCTGAGATTATTTCCTCGGGAACTACAGCCCCCGGTACCATTTTAGATTTATGCACAGATGAGTTTGTTGATCTGTTTAACCAGGCAGATATGGTAATTAGCAAAGGACAAGGCAATTATGAAGGGCTTTCAAATGTAGATCGGTCTGTATTTTTTCTGTTAAAAGCAAAATGTCCGGTTATAGCAGATGATATTGGTGTTAAAGAAGACGATATTGTATTGAAGTATAAAGGCTGAGCAAGTAAAAATTAGAACGTGCAAGGCTCAGGTTTAAATATGTTGTGTTTTGTTTATCTGTTTATTTGCTGATTTTATCATAACCGAATAAACAAATAACCACATCAACAACATGTAAAAATTTAGAATTTAACGAAGTGTAAATGATTGTATCTGAAGAAAAAATAAGGGTGCGCTATGATGAGGTTGATAAAATGGGTTATCTCTATCATGGTAACTATGCAGGATATTTTCATGTGGGCAGGACTGAACTTTTAAGAAAATTAGGCATAAGCGATAAAGAATTAGAGTCTCAGAATCTTATTTTACCGGTAATAATGATGAATGTTAAATATTTAAAACCGGTACAGTATGATGAAACGATTACTTTAAAAACTTATTTGAATGAACTGCCAAAAGCCCGGATTATATTTTATTATGAGATATTTAATCAAAAAGGTGATTTAGTTAATGAGGCAAACACAACATTAGTTTTTGTAGATGAAGTTACACGAAAACCAATGCGTGTTCCTGAATATATATTGAATAAAATCGAAACTAATTTCAATAGTTAAATATTTGGTTATGAGTAAAAAAACAAAAATTGGTATTATAATTTGCGACCGTTATCGAACTTGTGCCGGTGGCAAGTGTTTTAAGGCATTATCTAATAGGGAAGGTGCTTTTGATATTTATTCAAAAGATGAAAATGTTGAACTGGTAGGCTATACAACTTGTGGTGGTTGTCCGGGTGGTAATATTGAATATGCCCCTGAA
Source organism: Bacteroidota bacterium (assembly GCA_039714415.1). GTDB lineage: Bacteria > Bacteroidota > Bacteroidia > Bacteroidales > NBLH01 > NBLH01. The sequence goes on along the minus strand of JBDLJL010000189.1, from coordinate 2,960 downwards.
GAAATGAAAAAAAACGGGGCAGAAGTAGTCCATTTGGCAACTGGCTTTGTTGTTGGATACCCACCTTGCCCATATATTAATCAATTTAAAGATGTGATTACCAAAAAACATGAAATGAAAGTGGTTATCGGTACACACCCTATTCCTGAAAAATACTTAGAATCTCACACGAAATTGAACACCTGGAATTCACCGGTATGGGGTGATATTATTGGGCCAATAATGGCTGATAAAGAAACCAGGGTTGATTATAACTAAATAATAAAAAAACATGAAACATCCATGGCAAAGGCTTTGCCATCCAAGGGAATGACTAATATGGATGTTCCATGTGGTAAAAAAAACAATAAATATAGACACATGAAAATATTATTAACGACAGAAGGGGAAACTTTAAAAAGTAAAATTGCCAAACGATTTGGTGAAGCACCATATTATTTGGTTTATGATAGTGAAACAAAAGAATTGGACGCTCGTGTTAATGAGGGACACGATGACCATCATCAAAGTTTAGTTGATTTGGTTAGCGAAGGAGTTAAAACATTTATTCTTGGGAATACCGGTCCCAATGCTTTTAATGTTTTAAAAAATGCCGGCGCTAAAATGTATTTGGCAAGACAATTAACAGCAGAACAGGCTTTGGAAAAACTGTTAAATTCTGAGCTTGAAGAATTGACCCAATCAACACTAAAAAAACCAATTCGAAAATAATTTGGAAAAGATGTTGAATAATTTGGCTTATAGTTTAATTGTTTTAGTATTAATTACAGGGTCATGTATAAATAAAAAGGATATGGTTAATTATAAACCAATAGGCTATTTTTCAACAGGATATAGCACAGAAACAGGTGCGCCCCGGCAGGGGGTGTTACAACCGGATTCTCATGGTACAATTATTTTGGATGAGAAGTACAAAGGTGCTTTGAATAATCTAGATCAGTTTGAATATATTTTTGTGCTTTTTCATTTTCATGAAGCAAAAGGATGGGAAAATACGGTGGCACCACCCGAAAGTGAGCATGAATTTGGTTTGTTCGCTACACGTAGCCCACGTAGGCCAAACCCGATTGGTTTATCGTTAATTAAATTAGATTCAATTAAGGAAAACAAACTCTTTGTAAGTGGTATTGATGCTTTTGATGGAACACCGGTGCTTGACATAAAGCCGTTTTTACCAACGATTGATTCAAAAATTACAGAAAAAAACATAATGGCTGAATATTATTTAGGCCATCATGATGAAGATTTTATAAATGATTCTTTGGTGAAGATATTTATAAAAGGGGAAAAGAAATAGTTTTAATATAGTCATAAATTAAAATGTATAAATATTTATTCGGACCTGTACCGTCCCGCCGCTTAGGAATGTCCCTGGGTATTGACCTTGTACCGCATAAGGTTTGCTCGTTAAATTGTGTGTATTGCGAGTGTGGGAAAACAACGAATCTTACATTAGAGCGTGATGAATACATTCTTTATGATGAAATAATTAAGGAGTTAGATCACTATTTTGAGAATAGCCCTGATCCTGATTATTTTACTTTTTCAGGTTCTGGGGAACCAACATTAAATTCGCGAATTGGTGATATTCTAAAATATCTTAAAACAAAAAAGCCGAATATTCCTGTTGCTGTTCTTACCAATGGAACCCTTCTTTACCAGGAAAAAGTAAGAAAAGACTTGAGCCTGGCCGATGTTGTTTTACCTTCTTTAGATGCTGCTTCTCATTATACTTTTATTAAAATAGACAGGTCAAATAGTGATTTAAGTATAGATACATATATTCAAGGGCTTATCGATTTCAGAAAAGAGTTTCAGGGTAAAATATGGCTTGAAGTGATGATTTTAATGGAGTATAATGATAGTATAAAGGAATTAAAATTATTAAAAGAGGCCTTTTTAAAAATTAATCCTGATAAAATTCAAATAAATACACTTGACAGACCGGGAACAGTTGAAGGCTTACGTCCTGCAACTATTTCTGAATTAAGGTGTATTGTTAAATTTTGGAATATGGATAATATTGAAATAATTGCATCAGTACCTGAACGGAAGGATATAAAATCTTATCGACAGGATACTGAATCAGCAATTTTGGAAACTATTGCACGAAGGCCTTGTGTTGTTGATGATTTGGTGAAAATATTAGGCTCACATGCAAGTGAAGTTAATAAATATCTGGGTGTTTTGGAAAACGAAAGTAAAATTGAAACAATACGTCAGGAAAGAGGGGTTTTTTACAGGATAAAAACCGGGACAACACATACAGAATAGAACGAAGATAACACAGATGCTGGCAGTGCAGATTGCTGATAAAAAAAATATTTTCAAAGTAGAGCCAGTGCAATTGTTGCTGAGGAAAGTGGTGATTTTTGGTGTCGTGAAAAATCTGTATTAATATTTATATTTTAGAATAATTAGAGTTTGTCTATAATGTTCAAACTCTTAACTTTATGGACAGACACTAATTAGTTATTCACTATATTTTTATCTTTGTCATTTTTAATTAACATTAGAAATAAACAGAATAAAAGGATGGAGATTATTGAATTAACTAAATATAGTCATGGTGCAGGTTGTGGGTGTAAAATTTCGCCCAAAGCTTTATCAACTATTTTACAAACGAATATAAAACCTGTAACAAGTCCAAATTTACTGGTAGGGAATGATACCCGCGATGATGCAGCAGTTTATGATTTAGGTGATGGAACAGGTTTAATAAGTACAACCGACTTTTTTTTACCAATAGTTGACGACCCGTTTGATTTTGGGAAAATAGCTGCAACTAACGCTATTAGCGATATTTATGCCATGGGAGGTACTCCGCTTATGGCTATTGCAATTTTGGGATGGCCGGTCGATAAAATATCAGAGCATGTTGCTAATCGTGTTATAGAAGGGGGTAGGGATGTTTGTAAACAGGCGAAAATACCTTTAGCCGGAGGACATAGTATCGATAA